>NZ_JBFRGA010000162.1:0-9331 GCF_052115105.1 Chryseobacterium sp. 2TAF14 | reverse complement strand
TCTGTAGGCATCTCCGCCGATAGTTTCAGCTCTGTTTTCAGCAGTGGCTATAATTCTTTCAGATTCTCTTACAGCATTTTCATACAGAAGTTCAATTTCACGCTGTTTCTTTTCGGTAATTTCTCTAATATTTTTTCGTGATTCTTTTGCATTTTCCTGAGCTTCAATCAATTCCTGATTGCCTCTTTCTCTCAGTTTTTCGTAATCTTTCTGAGCTTTTTTAAGCAGATATTCGCATTCAATTTTTACATCAATAATGTTTTGATATTTGCTCAGCTCGGCAATTTTTTCGTTTAATTCCCGATTGGTAATCTGAAGATAAGACAATTCAGTCTTAACATTTTTCAATTTATTTCTCAAAGCATGGTGTTCGTTTTGGTATTTTGAAATTTCGTCATGAAGCTGAGCGATCAATCTCGTTAAATCTTTGATCTTCTGATCTTTTACTTTGATTTCGTTCTTTGTTTTTACAAGTTTTGTGTAATAATAAATAGTAGAAAATGCTAAAATGATAATTAAAATAATCTCCATGGTTATTAGTTTTATTCTGCAATAATACCTAAACAATGAATTGTTTCTTTACGGGAAACCGTATTCTTAATTATTTTTAAGACTAAAATTTATTTAGAATAATAGGTTAGCTCAATAATCATTCGACCACGTTCAGCATAAAAACATTATTTTTATCAAAAATTAACTATGAAAAAACACCTGTTTTTTATTTTAGTATTCTTTACCATTACAATTTCTGCACAAGGAAAAAGATTTTTTGAAAATGGAGAAGCTGAATTAAAAAATCCTGTTGAAAAAATTAATCTCACTTACACCAACGAATTGCCTTTTGTTAAGGTAAATATTAACGGAAAAATATATCAGTTTCTTTTCGATTCCGGTGCTCCGACTGTAATTTCCACATCAATTTACAATGAGCTTAATCTTAAGAAAAAACACCGCAGTAAAGTCACAGATTCTAAAAAAAATAAGCAGGAACAAATCTTTACCGAAGTTCCCGAAATAAAAGTTGATCAGATTACCTTTAAAAATATCGGAGCTATTGTAATGGATTTGAACGGAATAGAATTTCAATGCTTTAAAATTGACGGTATTCTCGGAGCCAATCAAATGGCTAAACTTTTCTGGCGAATCAACTATTCAGAAAATTCGATAGAAGCAACGAAAGATTTTGCAAATTTCTCTGTCGAAGGTYATGAAACCGTGTTTTCTTTTGATCCGAAACCTCAGAAAACACCGGTTATAAAAGCCCAGATTTTAGATAAAAAAACAGACCTTACTTTTGATACCGGATTTACAGGTACTGTGAGAATTTCCGGTAAAAATTACGATGCAAAAAATTCTAAGGTAAAATCGGTTGAAACTTACGGAACAGCTTCTATTGGGGCTTTTGGAGCAGGAAAACCGGAAAGTTCCTATTATTTTAAGCCGGGCGAAATATTTTTAGCTGAACAAAAATTTGATGATGAAATTGTTTCTACCGGATCTTCAAATTTGCTTGGAAACGAATTTCTGAAAAAATTCAGGTTTATAATGGATTGGAAAAACAATAAAATCTATCTGAATAAAATCAGAAATTACCCTTCAAAATTAGAATCTTTTGGCTTTGGATACCGTTTTATAGACCATAAAGCAAAAGTGGTTCTGCTTTTCAGCGGAAATGATATACCTCTAAAACTTGACGATGAAATTCTGAGTATGAATAATGTAAGCTTAGAAAATCTGGATCAGGAATCTGTCTGCAAATATCTGGAAAACCGAATAGAAAAAGGACTGAATTCTCTTGACATTAAAGTGAAAAGAGATGGAAAGATTTTAGATTTTACGATTGCTAAAAAAGAATACTTATAATGCCACGAATGCACGAATTATTTATTTAATCATAAAGATTTATTTGTGCATTTGTGGCAAATAAAAAAATCCTCCAATTCGAGGACTTTATTTTACCAGTTTTTATCGATCATGTAAATCATTTGCGCCATAATTGTTGCACCTAATAACAATTCGCGACGATTTACTTTCTCAAAAGTATCTTCTTCGGTGTGATGAATATCAAAATACCGCTGAGAATCAGGAACAAGCTCTGCGGTAGGAATTCCCATTGCTTTTAAAGGAGAAATATCTGCTCCGGAATATCTTCCGTCAAAATCATACGCTCCGTAAGGAAGAAAAAGGGGAGACCAGCTTTTGATCTGGCTGATTTTATCATCATCCATCTCCAAAGCAATTCCTCTTGGCGAAAATCCACCGGCATCGGATTCTAAAGCAAAAAGATGCTTTTCGTTATTCTCTTTCACAGTTTTTCCGTATTGAAGGTCGCCTTTCAAACCGTTTTCTTCGTTTGCAAAACAAACAACTCTTATGGTATGGTTATTTTTAATCCCTAAATTTTTAAAAGTTCTTAATACTTCAATGCTTTGTACGATTCCGGCGCCGTCGTCATGCGCTCCTTCGCCAACGTCCCAGGAATCTAAATGTCCGCCAACGACAATTACGCTTTTGTCTTTATTTCCGGTAAGCTCACCAATGACAGAGTGGGAGAGTTTCTCACCTTTCATGCCGCAGTTTGAATTGAGTTTAGCCGTAATTTTTTGTGATTTTAAAAGGGTTTCCAATTCGTCTGCTGTGGTATTTCCAATGGCAACGGCAGGAATTTTATCAGCATCTCCGTATCTTATCGCTCCGGTATGCGGAACATCGTCAAACGCTGAAGAAAGTGATCTTACAATAGCAAATTTCCCTCCTTTTTTTGCCGTTAAAGCAGCAGCGGTAGAACGATAAACCGCAGCGTCGCTGTATGCTTTGAAAGTTTGCACATAAGATTGGCTAAAAGGGTAATTAAAGAAAACAATCTTGTCTTTCACCTGTTCGGGAGTGAGTTTTTCGTATTCTGCCAAAGATTTTACCATAATGATTTCACCGGAAATATCTTTTCCGTTCGTGCCTTCAGAATTACCTAAGGAAAGCATTTTTAGAGATTTCCATTTCCCGTTTTGTGCTTTTATTTTTAAAGATTCTTTTCCTCTTTCCCAAACCGGGATCATCACTTCCTGCAGCCAGACTTTGTCGGCTCCGGCTTCTTTCAGCTTTTGTTCTGCCCATTTTACAGATTTTTCATAAGCTTCAGAACCGCTCAAACGATGACCGATATTTTTAGTTAAATCTTTCAGTTCATTATAAGATTTTCCTTTATTTAATATTTCTGTAGAAATTCTGCTGAACTGAATAGAATCTTCTTTAGCCTGACCAAATACATTTAGACTTAAAAAAACAACAGCAGCTGATAAAATATTTTTCATTATTAAATTTTGGATTTTTTTAAATTAAAATTTTAGTTCAACATCAATTTGTCTTCCTTCTTCAAAGGCTTTTTTATCCATTGAAGAACCCACTGCTGCACCAATACCTAAACCAATTGGCAATCCTATCGCCAGTAACCCTATATTTCCCATCATCAGACCAAAAGCAGTTCCGATTGGTAATCCAAAAGCAGCCATTCCTACGGCTATCCAAATACCTCTGTAATAATTTTTCGGAACAATTTTATGCTCTTTTTCAAGGTATTTTATGATGAGATTCTGCTTTTCTTTTAATAATTTCAGCAAAGCTTTATCGCTGAATGTTGTTGAATTAACCTGTTCAACATTATTATTAATATATTGCACAGCTTCAGCAGATAATTTTTTATGGTTGAGTTTTTCTAAAATTTCCTGAAACTGAGCGTAGAGTCCGTTAAGTTTAGGATTATTTATTTTACTTGATTCTAATTTTAATTGATTGATTTCCATGATAAAAAATCTTTTTAATATTGTTAGTTTTGATAAAAATTGATGTTTTTTTTACCAATTCTTATCGATCATAAAGACAAGCTGCGTCATGGCAACTGCTCCAAGAAGCAATTCTCTTTTGTTCACTTTATCGAAAGTATCTTTTTCAGAATGATGGTAATCGAAGTAACGCTGTGTATCAACCACCAATTCTACTAAAGGAATATCCAGTTTTTTTAAAGGCGCAATATCCTGAATGGCATAAGTCTGGTCAAAATCATAAATTCCGTAAGGTAAAAAGTAATTCTTCCATTCAAAAATAAGCCTTCTTCTCTGCGGAGACATATCTAAAGAAAAGCCGCGCGGAGAATATCCTCCTGAATCGGTTCCTAAAGCCAGAATATGTTTTTCTTCTTTCTTTTTTGCGTTTAATGCATACGTTTCACGGCCCATTCCGCCGTTTTCACTGTTGGCGTAGAGCACAACTCTTATGGTGTGATTGTTATTGTAACCTAAAGCTTTAAATGTTCTTAAAACTTCCATACATTGTACAACACCGGTTCCGTCATCATGCGCACCTTCCGCAAAATCCCAAGAATCGAGCTGTGCCCCGAGAAGAATTACTTTAGAATCTTTTTTACCGGGAATTTCGCCGATGATATTGTGATTGATGGTTTCACCTTTCGATTCGGCAGACATATTTATTTTAGCTTTAACAGAAGTTTTTTTAAGAAGATTTTCAAGTTCATCCGCAGAACGTACCCCGATTGTCATGGCAGGAATTCTTGCCTTATCGTCCGGTTCGTAATAAACCTGCTTTGCATGCGGAATATCATCTGAAGCTGTGGTTAAAGATCTTATAATTAAAGCTTTTGCTCCTTTCTGACCGATAACGGATGCCGAAATAAGCTTAGATTTTGCAGCGATCATGTAAGAATCTACGGTACTGATTACTGTTGGATCGATAGGATAGTTGACAAAAATAATTTTATCTTTTGCATCGGCAGCTCTCAGGTTTACCAATTCCTGAACATCATTTACCAAAAGAATATCGGCAATGAGGTCTTTTCCTTTTGTACCTTCAGAATTCCCGAAAGAAAGCATTTTTATGGTTTTCCAGTCGCCGCTTGAAGTTTTTATCTGCAAAGATTCTTTTCCCCTGATCCAGATAGGAACTCTTACTTCCTGTTTCCAGATGTTTTCTGCGCCGGCTTCTTTTAAGTTTTTTTCAGCCCATTCCGTAGCTTTTGCATAACCCGGTGTAGCGCTGAATCTTGGGCCAACCCCTTTCGTTAATTCTCCTAAATTATCATAAGCGGCTCCGTGGAGAAAAATTTCGTCGGAGATTTTTTTAAATTCTTCGTGGTAGTTGAATTTAGGTACGGGTTTTGGCTTTCTTGCCGAAGTTTTTTTCTGAGAAAATAAAAATCCACTCAAAAAGAGTGGAAGTATGATAAGTAAGATTTTTTTCATTTTACTGACCGGTTTCTTTTCGGAGCATAAAAATAAAGAAAAAATCCAGATTTTTACAGATATTACTTTTTATTACGAATGCTTTTTAACGTAAAGACTATGATTCTTTTCGAATATTAATTATTTTAAGGCTGTATTTAAAAAATAAAGACTTTAAAACAAAATCCTCAAAATTAAATCCATTATATTTTGAAAATAATTTTGAGGAAGATTATATTATTTTAGTTTTAAATATTGAGCAATAGCCTGAATGTAAAAATTACTAAACTATTTCATATCATACATTAATAATGCAGTAACCAATTTAGGCTCTATAAATGTACATTTTGGCGGCATACTAAGCTTCAAATCTGATATTTTAATCATATCATTAAAGCTTATTGGATAAATTCCGAAACCTACTTTTCCTTCTCCGTTGTCAACCTTTTCTTTTAATAATTTGATTCCCTCAATATTGGAAGTTCCTTTGATGTAGCAAATCTCATCAGAGCTGTCAGAATCTTCAATATTCAGAATATCTTTTACAATAAATTTATCTAAAAGATGATGATCTAAATTATCTAAAGACATCTCCTGAGAACGAAGATCGTGTTTTACGTGAAGCGAATAAAATTTACCATCCAGATACATCGAAATGTGGAATTTCTGAGAAGGGTAATACGGTGTTTCTCCTTTTTCGTGAATTAAGAAATATTTTTCAATTCTCTTCAGAAACTCTTCCGTTGTAAGATCTCCGATGCTGCTTACAATCCTGTTGTAATCGTGAATTTTTATCGATTGATTGGAAACAATAAAGCTGTAAACGAAATTATATGCCTCTGTTCCGTTATGCCTTTTGTTTTTTTCTTTTAAACGTTTTGCGTGTAATGCAGTAGAACCAATTCTGTGGTGACCGTCTGCGATGTAGAAAGAATCGATCTGATCTATTACTTCTTTAAACTGCTGTAATTTCAGACGATTATCGATTCTCCAGATTTTATGCCTGATTCCGATCGTATCAACATGATTGAAAATACCTAAAAGTCCCCTGAAAACCTGTTTGTTGGGGTAAATCTGCTCATAAAGATAATAAGCCGAACTATCCTGAACCAAAACATTTTCGTCAAGAAGTTCTTCAAAAGTAGAACGTATTTTCCTCAGATTCCGGTCTACATCTTTAGATTTGCTTACAACATAGGGTTTAATCATATTGATGTAAGTTTTTTCTTTTTGCGCTTTTTCAGCAATTTCAGCCTGTGTGAAATTATCTAAAGGATGAGTAGGAAACGTAGCCTCATGATCTTTATGAGGTCGTATTCCACGGAAAGGTTTAAAAACTGGCATATATAATTTATAGTTTCTTTTTAATTTCAATAATTTGTTTGGCAAGCTCCACACCGATTTTTTCTTGTGCATCTACGGTATTTCCTCCCAAATGCGGTGTAAGAGACAGGTTCGGATTCATCAGTAAAATCAATTCCGGAGTCGGTTCGTTTTCAAAAACATCAAGTGCAGCTCCTGCAACTTTTCCAGATTCAATAAAATCAAGCAATGTCACTTCGTTAATAACGCCACCTCTTGCTGTGTTTACAATAAAAACACCGTCTTTCATTTTCTCAAACTGAGGTGTATCGATGATGTATTCGTTGGTTTGCGGAGTATTAATACTTATAAATTCAGCATCTTTCAAAAACTCATCTGTATCATTGGTCGATGTGATTTCAAAATTGACTTTTTGACCGTCGAAGAATTCTAAAGTTAATGTTTCCGTTCTTGGTTTCCTTGTCAGAACTTTCACTTTCATTCCTAAAGAAATTCCCATTTTTACCACTTCCTGACCAATGCTTCCAAAACCGATTACTCCTAAAGTTTTTCCTAAAAGTTCGTAAGCTTTGCTGAACGATTTTTTCATCGCATTGAAATGAGTTTCTCCTTCCAATGGCATCAATCTGTTTGATTCGTGTAAAAATCTTGCTAAAGAAAAGAAATGCGCAAAAACCAGTTCTGCCACCGATTTTGACGAAGCAGTTGGAGTATTGATGACATAAACTCCTTTGTCAATGGCATATTCTACATCGATGTTATCCATGCCGATTCCGCCTCTTCCTATGATTTTGAGATTCGGACAAGCATCAATCAAATCTTGTCTAACTTTGGTTGCACTTCGCACCAAAAGAACATCTACGTTATTTTCATTAATAAAATTAATAACGTGTTCCTGAGAAACTCTGTTGTTGAGTAACTCAATTCCTGCTTCTTTTAAAGCGATCTCTCCGGCTTTGGAGATGCCGTCGTTAGCTAAAACTTTCATTGTTTTTAAATTTGATCTAAAGATTAAAAATTGAAATATTTAAAAATTAAAATCGGCTCGCAAATTAAGAAAATTTTAACAAATGGTAATAATCATTTAATTTTTGAATCATTTAATCTTTAAATTAATTTTATTTAATTGATCTCATTACATCTACCAAAACCTGTACACTCTCAATTGGCAAAGCATTATAAAGACTTGCTCTGTAACCTCCTAGACTTCTGTGACCGTTTAATCCGCTGATTCCTGCTGCTTTCCAAGCTGCATCAAATTCTTCTTTTTTGCTTTCATCAACCAATTTGAAAGATACATTCATTAACGAGCGGTCTTCTTTCACACAGAATGTTTCAAATAAAGGATTAGAATCGATTTCGTCGTATAATAACTTTGCTTTTGCTTCATTTCTTGCTTCTGCTGCTGCAATTCCGCCGTTCTTTTCTAAATATTGTAAGGTCAGTAAAGATGCATAAACAGGGAAAACAGGCGGAGTATTGTACATTGATTCCTTCGAAATATGCTGATTGTAATCTAAAATAGAGAACATGTTTTCTCTTTCTGTTTTACCTAAAATTTCTTTTTTAACAACAACTAAAGTTACACCTGCAGGTCCCATATTTTTCTGAGCTCCGGCATAAATCAGATCAAATTTTGAGAAGTCCAATTGTCTTGAGAAAATATCAGAACTCATATCACAAACCATCAAAGTTTCCACTTCAGGAAAAGTTTTCATCTGGGTTCCGTAAATTGTATTGTTCGAAGTACAGTGAAAATAATCGTATTCTACACCAATTTTATAATCTTTAGGAATGAAGGAATAGTTTTCTTCTTTAGAAGAACCTACAATATCTACGTTTCCTACTTTTTTAGCTTCTTTTATGGCTCCTGCAGCCCAAGTTCCTGTATCAAGATAAGCTGCTTTTCCGCCAACTTTCATCAAATTATAAGGAACCATCGCAAATTGTAAGCTTGCACCGCCTCCCAAATAAAGCACTTCATAGTCATCACCAAGATTCATCAGTCTCTTTACAATCGCACGAGCTTCATCCATCACGGCAACAAAATCTTTACTTCTGTGCGAAATTTCAAGAAGTGATAAACCGATTCCGTTAAAATCTAAAATCGCTTCTGCCGATTTTTCAAATACTTCCTGAGGTAAGATGCATGGTCCTGCGCTGAAATTGTGCTTTTTGCTCATAATTTTACTTYTTGTTTTTGCAAATTTTATTCAAGATAGAAAAAATCTGCGGTTTCATTATTACTATTTGATAGATTTAATTTTAAATATAAATAAAAACCGCCTCATAATCTATGAGACGGTAGTTGTTATTCTCCGTGTAAAAACGCTTTTTTGTTTAGCAGCGCTTCGTCAGATTCCACATGATCTTCATCCGGAACACAGCAATCTACCGGGCAAACTGCTGCACATTGCGGTTCTTCATGGAAGCCTTTACACTCTGTACATTTGTCTGTAACAATAAAATAAACATCGTCACTTACAGGTTCCTGCGGCGCATTTGCATCCACTGTTAATCCTGAAGGTAAGGTTACAGTTCCTGAAAGTTCTGTACCGTCGGATGCTTTCCAATCTACTGCTCCTTCATAAATTGCATTATTCGGGCATTCCGGTTCGCAAGCCCCGCAGTTAATGCATTCATCAGTTATTTTAATAGCCATCGCTAATTTTTTTTTAAATTTGCACAAAATTACAAAATATTCCCCAATTTTAAAGTAATTATGAATATCGAAAAAAGAGTTTTAGCACTAAATAAATTAAGTGATTATATAAAAG
>NZ_JBFRGA010000161.1:0-6532 GCF_052115105.1 Chryseobacterium sp. 2TAF14 | reverse complement strand
GTTTTAATCTCGCAAATTCTTTGAATTCCTCAGATTTTTCATCGGCTTCTACCCAACAGGCTTTGTGCATAGAAAGAGGTTCATAGCTGCATTTTGCACCATATTCATGTTCAAGACGGTATTGAATGACTTCATACTGAAGCGCTCCAACAGTACCGATGATTTTCCTGTTGTTCATTTCAAGTGTAAATAGCTGAGCAACACCTTCGTCCATCAATTGATCAATACCTTTCGCCAATTGTTTGGCCTTCAAAGGATCGTTATTGTTGATATATCTGAAATGCTCCGGAGAAAAACTAGGGATTCCTTTAAAGTTCAATTTTTCACCTCCGGTCAACGTATCACCGATTCTGAAGCTTCCTGTATCATGAAGTCCGACAATATCTCCGGGGAAACTTTCGTCAACCACTTCTTTTTTATCTGCGAAAAATGCGTTCGGAGAAGAGAATTTCATCTTCTTACCTTCTCTTACCAATAAATAGTTTTCATTTCTTTTGAAGGTTCCTGAAACAATTTTTACGAAAGCAAGCCTGTCTCTATGCTTAGGATCCATATTTGCGTGAATTTTGAAGACAAAACCTGTAAAAGTATTTTCTTCAGGCTTTACCAAACGTGCGTCACTTTCTTTTGGCTGCGGCATCGGAGCGATGTCGATAAACGCATCCAATAATTCGCGAACTCCAAAATTATTTAAAGCAGAACCAAAGAAAACCGGCTGCAAATCTCCTTTCATATAATCTTCACGATTAAACTCAGGATAAACAGATTGTATTAAATCTAATTCTTCTCTTAAATTTTTTGCAGCTTTTTCACCAATAACTTCGTCTATTTTAGAATCATTAATATCATCAAACCTGATCGTATCACCAACTTTCTGTTTTTTCTCTTCTAAAAATAATTGAATGTTGTTTTCCCAGATATTATAGATCCCCTGAAAGTCGCTACCCATACCGATTGGTAAAGAAAGCGGACAAACCGTTAATCCCAGTTTTTGTTCAACTTCATCCAAAAGATCGAAAGCATCTTTACCTTCACGGTCAAGCTTATTGATGAAAACCAGCATCGGAATATTTCTCATCCTGCAAACCTTAACGAGCTTTTCGGTCTGTTCCTCAACACCTTTTGCAACGTCAATCACTACAATTACAGAATCTACGGCTGTTAAAGTTCTATAAGTATCTTCAGCAAAATCTTTGTGACCCGGAGTATCTAAAATATTAATTTTGTGATCTCTATATTCAAAAGCCAATACGGAAGTTGCTACCGAGATTCCTCTCTGTCTTTCAATTTCCATGAAATCTGAAGTGGCTCCTTTTTTTATTTTGTTGGATTTTACCGCACCTGCCTCCTGAATTGCGCCCCCGAAAAGGAGCAGCTTCTCAGTAAGTGTGGTTTTTCCGGCATCGGGGTGAGAGATAATTCCGAAGGTTTTTCTTTTTTCTATTTCTTTGATTAAGTCTGACATATCGTATTTTGAAGTTGCAAAAATCGTGAATTTAATCGAATTCTGAAAATCACATTTTATGCTTCTTTAAAATGATGTTTGCAGAAGAATATTAATCTGATTTAAGGACATAAATTTTATGCGGCTTTAAAATTAAAAGGTTTTGCTTTTTACTTTAGTTGAGACCCTTTTTGGATTAACTTTTTTAATCTGATTTAGCTTTATTAGGTAATATCAATCGGTTTTTTAAAAATTGAGATACTTATATTAAATTTTGATTATAATTATGTATTGGTGTAAAAAAGTAGAGTTATTTGTAGGGTAAATGTAAAAAACTATTAAATTTGTTGAAACAAAATATTATTTATGAAGAAATATATACTGCGGTTAACTTTATTTCTATTAGCCATAGGCAATTTTACGTATGCACAGACAAAAAGACCTCCGGCAAAAAAAAATATCCCTGCAACAGCTAAAGCGGGAGATTATATAGACGTAAATGTTGCTCCTTATCCTGAAAGTAATTTTACACCTACACAATTAGTTACTGATGTTTTGGTAGGAACATCCGGTTCTTGCGGAACTCCTAATATTTCTAACGTTACAGTCAGCCCCAACCAACCGGTTACCGACGATGACAGATTTTGGGGATATTTTAATAAAGCAACTTCAACTTTTCCTTTTGAAGAAGGAATTGTTTTAACAACTGGTTTCGCCAGAAAAGCAGGGAATGCTGCTGAAGCCAATATTTTAAGTGATGGTAATGGAGGAGGAAGCGATGCTGATCTTATTGCAGCTATTGGGGTGACTACACAAATTAATAATGCAGCTGTTTTAGAATTTGACTTTGTACCAACGAGTTCTCAGATGAAATTCAGATATATTTTTGCTTCAGAGGAATATACGGGAAATTATCCTTGTCCGCCGTTACAATATGATGATGCTTTTGCTTTATTATTAAAACCGAATACTCCGGGATCTACTTACACAAATCTAGCCGTTTTACCTGGAGGAGCGGGGCCGGTTTCCGTACCGAATATTCTTCCGGGAAGTTTTTCTTGTGGTCCGATTAACGATCAGTATTTTGGTTCTTTATCGCCCAATGCAACAAATTATAATGGTACTACAGCGCCTCTTACAGCTGAAGCTACAGTAATTCCTGGACAATCTTACCACATCAAAATGGTCGTAGCTGATGCGAGAGACAGTAGCTATGGTTCTGCTGTTTTTTTAGAAGCAGGCTCGTTTGATATTGGCGTAAATTTATTAGATCCTTCAGGAGCTCAATTACCACCAGAAATTAACGTTTGTGACAATGCACCACAAGTAATTACGGCATCAACCAGTGGACCAAATTTAGTTTATAAGTGGTTTTTGAATGGAACAGTCTTACCTAATGCTACTACAAACACAATTACAGCAACAGAACCTGGAACTTACAAGATCGAAGTAAGTGTACCGGGAAATCCTTGTCCAGGAAGTGCATCAATT
Source organism: Chryseobacterium sp. 2TAF14 (assembly GCF_052115105.1). Taxonomy (NCBI): domain Bacteria; kingdom Pseudomonadati; phylum Bacteroidota; class Flavobacteriia; order Flavobacteriales; family Weeksellaceae; genus Chryseobacterium; species Chryseobacterium sp. 2TAF14. The sequence goes on along the minus strand of NZ_JBFRGA010000161.1, from coordinate 3,597 downwards.
GTAATTCACGGAGGAACTACACCTGAAGCGCATAACGGAACTTACCTTCTTTGTACGACACCCGATGTGACTTCATTTAATTTAAATGCAACAAAAGCTTCTGTTAGTAATGACTGGCAAACCGCAACATTTCATTTTTATGAAGATCAAGCGGATGCATTGGCTCAAAATAATGATTATATAGCAAATATTTACGATTATAACGGTACAGACGGACAAATTTTGTATGTGGTTGTTTCTAATGGTGTCTTCTGTAGTAGACTTGTAGAGCTTACTTTACAAAGAGAAGTTACACCTGTTGCTCAGCTTGCTTCATCACAATTTAGAATTTGTGCCGGTGAAACGGTAACGCTTACCGCTTCAGGAGGGATCACTTATCTATGGGATAATTTCGGTGGAAACGGCAATACACAAACTGTTACATTGCATCAGTCTACCGAATTTACGGTTTATGCGATCGGAACGAAAGGATGTAAATCTCTTCAGCCTGCTAAAATAAAAATAGAAGTTATTCCGGCTATTACGTCTCCGCTTTTAGATGTGGAAATGTGTGTAGGAGACAGTATTGTTTTAGATGCAGGTGCCGGTAATAATTATACCTACCTTTGGAATACAGGCGAAACTACCCAAACAATAGTTGCCAATCAATTAGGTGTTTACAATGTTGTAATCGATAATGGAATTTGCCAGGACGAATTTGAAGTGAAGGTACATGCTGCAGCTTTACCATATTTTACAAATCTGGATTATTCTGATAATACTTTAACGGTAACGGCGTATAATCCTACCATCAATAATTACCTTCAGACTCTTGAATATTCTATTGATAACGGGATCAATTGGCAGGAATCTAATATTTTCCCGGGACTTTTAAACAATACAAATTATACGGTAAGAGTAAGAATTAAAGGAACCAGCTGTAATGGTTCGATAGAATTTTTCACGCTTCACATCAATAATGTAATTACTCCAAATCAGGATGGTTTTAATGATGTTTTAGATCTTACTTCTTTAGGCAGCTTCAAAAACTTTACAGGCTCTATCTATGACAGGTACGGTGTAGAAGTGTTCAAATTTTCAAAAGAAACACCGGTTTGGAACGGAACAGTAGGTGGAAAAAGATTACCGACCGCAACGTATTGGTACAAATTTAATTTTGAATATAATAAGTCTAAAACTAAGATGAGCAGATCGGGCTGGATTATGTTGAAAAACAGAGAATGATTCTCGGTGTTGAATAATAAAAATGCCTTTCATATTTTTGAAAGGCATTTTTATTTTATTGATTTTCTTTCCAGAGTTGAGTAAAAGAAATAAAATCTGAAACACTAAGCTCTTCAGCTCTTTTATCTAAAAATTCATGCGTTTTTAATGCTTCAGGAATATTTAAAATTTTCAGCGCATTAGAAAGTTTTTTTCTTCTCTGATTAAATCCTGCTTTTACGATTTGCTTAAAAAGTATTTCGTTTCCGGCAAGACCTTTTTTAGGATTTCTGGTCAGTCTTATCACTCCCGATTTTACTTTCGGTGGCGGATTAAAAACATTTTCATGTACCGTAAAAAGATATTTTACATCATAATAAGCCTGAATAAGCACAGACAAAATCCCGTAATCTTTTGTTCGTGGAACAGCGGCAGTTCTCTCTGCAACTTCTTTCTGGAACATTCCTACCATTTCAGGAATCTGCTCGTAATGATCTACAATTTTAAATAGAATCTGTGACGAAATATTGTACGGGAAATTTCCGATAATGGCGATTTGCTCGTTTTCAAGCCCTGCAAAATCATGCTTAAGAAAATCACCCACAAAAGTCTCTTCGGTGATTTTTTCGTAATTCTTTTTTAAATATTCAATTGATTCGTTATCAATCTCTGCAAGAAATACTTTTTGCTCTTTTTCAATAAGATATTTGGTAAGAACTCCCATTCCGGGGCCTACTTCGAGTACGTTTCCGTAGTTTTCAAAGCTCAGTCCTTCTACAATTTTTCTGGCGATATTTTCGTCGGTCAAAAAGTGTTGACCGAGGTGTTTTTTTGCTTTTACACTCAAAGTTTTTTATGATTTCGTTAACAATGATTTTCTATAATTCGTCCCAAATTTCGGAAGATTTTTTCTATTTTAGCCAAAAATTTTAATATTAATGGCTAAATCTGTAGATGAGTTTAATAAGAAAAGGCTTCGATCCAGCAATATTACTGTCGTAGTAAGTATCGCATTAGTGCTGTTTTTGTTGGGATTAATGGGGCTTATTTTAATCAATGCTCAAAAATATTCCGACTATCTGAAAGAGCAGCTTGTAGTAAACGCTTATTTTGATGAAAATTACGACATCAAAGATTCGGCTAAAATAGCAAAACAGGAAGCCGTTGCTGTTGAATTAATTAATAAAATGGAAGCGGTAAAACGTACCAAATACATTACCAAAAAAATGGCTACAGCTGAAGCCAAAAAAAGTTTGGGAATTGATACAGAAGCGCTTTTTGAAGAAGATATTTATCCTGCATCGGTAGAAGTTTCTCTGAAAGCTGGCTATACAGATTCTGTTAAAACAGCCAATGTATTAAAAGAATTGAGAGCTGTTCCAGGAATAAAAGATGTAAAAAACGATACCGATTCTCAGAAAATATATGATAACCTGAACAGGATTTTAAAATGGATTTTAGGATTCTGTATATTATTCCTGATTTTAGCAATTGTATTGATTAACAACTCGATTCGTCTGAAAGTTTTTTCAAAAAGATTTATCATCAAAACGATGCAGTTGGTGGGTGCAAAACGAAGATTTATTTTAACGCCATTCATTAAAGAAGCACTTATTTTAGGTCTTCTTGGTGCGGTGATCGGTCTTTTGGCACTTTTCGGAATCTGGTATTATTTTACGACGGTTATCAAAACACCTTTCGTACAAGATACAAATCAGTATATTTGGCTGGTGGTTTCTATATTTGGTGTGGGTTTATTTATCACCGTATTAAGCACAATTGTTGCAACATGGAGGTTCTTGAGATCAAATGTTGACGATTTATATTATTCATAAAAAAATGAGCAAAAAAACAAATAAATTTTCGGCATCAGATTATGGTAACGAAACAAAAGTTTCCGACGAAAATACTTTTTACTTCGGTAAGCAGAATTTCAAATGGATGCTGATTGGTCTTGCATGCATCGTTGTCGGTTTCCTTCTGATGATGGGACCTGATGCAAACACTGTAAACGGAAAATTAGATCCTAATGTCTGGAACGATGATATTTTTTCAATCAGAAGGATCAGAATTGCGCCGTTGTTGGTTGTGATTGGTTTCGCAATTGAAGTGTATGCAATTTTAAAAAGAAAATAGAATTACAGTTTTTTATTTTAAGATTAAGAAATTCAGGAATTTACACGTGCTGTAAAATTTCTAAATTTCTTAATCTTTTTAATTTATTTATTATAAAATGGATTTAATCAAAGCAATAATTATTGCCATTGTAGAAGGACTTACAGAATATTTACCGATCTCATCAACTTAATTTATTTATTATAAAATGGATTTAATCAAAGCAATAATTATTGCCATTGTAGAAGGACTTACAGAATATTTACCGATCTCATCAAC
>NZ_JBFRGA010000160.1:0-6560 GCF_052115105.1 Chryseobacterium sp. 2TAF14 | reverse complement strand
TCGTGACTGTCTTTTGCAATTTAAATAAGTTAACTTAAAAACTTTCTCACAACAAGAAATATCTGTAATTTTGAACGAGCATAATAGTATGAAAAGGAATCTGGGTTTTATTTTTTTATGGGCGTTTATTTTTGGTTTTTCACAATCAAAAATTGGCGTGTTTAATGAGGCAGATAAGACCCCTATTGCCAATGCAACTGTTTCTTGCAACAGTAAAATTTTAGGCAAAACCAATGCTGAAGGTTTTTTAGAATTTAAAACCAAATGTAAAAAAATTCAGATTGAAGCATCCGGTTTTTACAAAGAAAGCACTTTGCCTGAAGACAACATCAAAATTTATCTCACCAAAACTTCTTCTAAAACTTTTGCGATTGAGACTGTAATTCTTGAAGATAAAAGTGATCCCAGAGCATTGGAAATCCTTAGAAAAGTAGATCAGCTCTTTAAAAGCAACTCTCCCGAAAGCCTCGATTCTTATGCGTACAAATCTTATGAAAAGGTCTCGCTGGATATTGACCAAGACAGTATTACTGCATTTAATAATGTATTTACTAACAATTTAGGATTATTTAAAAACAATAAAAAAGAAGATTCCGTACAAGATATTTCTGCAAAAAAAATATTTGCCAACAGCAAACTTTTTCTTTGGGAAAGAGCTCAGGAATTTTTGTATTCTAAAAAATACGGCGAAAAGATAAACATCCTCGACAACCGAATTTCAGGACTTAAACAGCCTATCTACGAAATGATTGCGCTGCAAAGTAATCGAAATAAGATCCCTAATCAGATAAAACAGGAAAACCGCGGTCTGTACCGTTTTTTTCTTACAGACAGCCTGGAAATTGACGGCAGGGAAACCTATGTCATCCGTTTTCGTGAAGCGAATTATAAAAAAACCGTAAAAAAAAGAAAATTCAGCGGTTCTATTTATATTGATAAAGAAACATATGGCATCAAAAAAATAGAAAGCATAAGCAAAGAAAAGAACGAAGGAAACATTACCAGCATTTGGACATTCTTTAACAACAAATGGTTTCTGTCTGAAGAAAGCGTAAAACTCAGAATGAGCCGCATGATGATGGGACAAGACAATGAAAACCCTGAAAAAGAGAAAGAAAAAAAGAGGAGTTTCGGAACTTATGCTTACCTCAATTCTAAATATTTTAATTACATTTCTCCTATTGAAGAAGATCCTGAAGACTTCAAAGGCTATACTTTTTCGGTAAAAAACACTTCTGGAAACACGCTTCATCTGTATCGTCCTGAACCTTTATCTGCAAGAGAAAGTCACACTTATAAAACGATTGACAGTCTTGGAAAAGTCTACAGAATCGACCGTACCGCCAGAATTTTAACGGGTTTGATTAACGGGCAGGTTCGTGCAGGAAGTTTTGATTTTGATATTGGTGAAATTGTTAATTACAACTTATATGAAGGTTTCAGATTTGGTTTAAAGGCAAAACTTAATGAAAATTTCGACCCTTATTTTTCGCCCGATTACTATTTTGCTTATGGTTTGGGCGATGATAAATTCAAATACGGAATCGGGGTTGATATGAAAACCACCCTCGAAAAAAACTCTTACTTCAGGCTTGAATATTATGATGATGTAAATTCATCCGGTGAGTTTTACCGTCGTCTCTGGACATTCAGAATGCGTATGATGAACTACGGAAATAATATCAACAACGATAAATATTACCGCTACAAAGGCGCATCTTTATCATATTTAAATGATATTACCAACGGTTTAACGCTTGCTTTTGCTACAAGGAGAAATTCGGAAGAAGCTTTATTTGATTATGATTTCCGTGGAAAAGGCGGCTCTTTTGAAAACTTCAACACTTTGGTAACCCTAAAATATTCTCCAAATTCCACAAATATTATGACACCACAGGGAAAATCACTGATCGATCAGAAATATCCCGAGCTTTATTTTAATTATGAGCAGAGTGGAAAGATTTTTGGCGGAGATTTTAATTACACCCGTTTTGATGCCTTGTTTACACACAATTTTAAAACCAGACTGGGAACTACAGGAGTGCGTTTATACGGAGGTTTTCTTTTGGGTGAAGCTCCGATTTGGAAAAATTTTACAACAAACGGATTGGCTTCTCCAAGTCGGGATATTAATTTTAACCTTACTTCCTATCTCGGTTTTGCCACGCTGGAAGGCGGAAAATACTACAACGATAAGTTTATTGCTTATTATTTTACCCACAAATTGCCTTTTTATTTTAAAAGTATCGGTCAGAATGTGACAAGCTTTGACTTTGTTTTAAGGGGAACAATTGGTGACATGAAGCATCCCGAATATCATAATTACAGATTCAGAAAGCTGGATCATTTATACCAGGAAATAGGTCTTGAATGGAATAATTCTTTATCCTCTTACTTCAACCTCGGGTTATTTTACAGAGTTGGATATTATACAACCACTAATTTTAAACAAAATTTTGCGGTTCAGTTTAAGCTTAAATTACTAGAGTTCTAAAATTCCCCTCCTCTGGAGGGGTGGCGAAAATTCAAAGAATTTTTGACGGTGTGGTTATAAATTACAATTAATATTTAAAAATAAAACAATGAAAAAAATAGAAATAAAAGCAGAGCAGTTTTTTGAATTATTAAAACTGAAAGACACTTCGATGTGGTCTATTTTCTCCCAAATGATCGATGGTGAAGAAAAAGAAATCATTTTTTTAGACAACGAAGAAAAAATACTTTTCAATTATATTCTTCCTTCAAATCCTGAAAAATTGGAAGAAGACCGTAAGGAGTTTTCTAAACAATTCTCAGATAAACTAGCGAATCTGAATTAAGTTGGAGGGTTTTAGGGTTGGAGCGTTTTAGGGATCTAGAGTTAAAATAATTACGCCCTGACTCTAAAACACTCTAACTCTCCCACTCTCAAACATGACTACTCTCCCACTCCAAAACACACTTCCTCGCTTCTGCAACATCGTGAACCCGGAGGATTTTCGCACCTTGTTGTAAAACTTTTAAATGCAGTTTCTGAGTTTCTTTATTAATATCCAAAGGTGATTTTCCTAAAGGCTTGTAAATAAAAGATTTTCTTGAAATTCCGATGAGCAAAGGATATTTTCCGAAGCCGAGAAACTGGGTTTCATTAATCATCTTCATTTGATCTTCAACCGTTTTTCCGAATCCGAAACCGGGATCAAGAATAATATCTTTAATTCCTTTTTGTAAAAGTTCGTTGGTTTTTTTTGTAAAATATTGATTGACATTCAAAGTAATATCATCAAATTTCACTTTGTGATGCATTGTTTCGTAAGATTGATTAATGTGCATCAAAACATACGGAAGCCTGGTTTCAGCAACAGCATCAAGCATTTTTTCATCAAATTGTCCGCCTGAAATGTCATTTACAAGATCAATTCCTTCATTAAAACCAAACTTTACGGTTTCAGCATAAAAACTATCTAATGAAATTAAAGCTTGTGGAAACTCTTTTTTAATTTCAGAAATAATCTTTCCAATTCTTCTGATTTCTTCATCACTGCTCAGAAATTCGGCATTTGGTCTTGTAGATTGCGGACCGATATCTATAATTTCACCGCCGTCTTTTAATATTTTCTCAGCATGTTGCAATGCAGATTTTTCATTATTAAATTTTCCGCCGTCTGAAAAAGAATCCGGTGTAAGATTAAGGATCCCCATGATTTTTGGTGAGCTTAGATCTACTAATCTTCCGTTGCAATTTAATGAATGATTATTGATCATTGATGAATGATTTCCCATAACACAAAAATACGACTTCCGGGTTCTTACTTCCAACTTATAGCCAAAAAACTGTGCCCTGATTCCTGTTACCTAAAACCTAATTTGTATCTTTGAAAGATTAAGAAAATTTATGTCAAAAACTTCAGAACAGTTCGGTAAAATCATCAATGAATGTCGTGATCTTTTCAGTAAAAAAATGCATGATTATGGTGCAGCGTGGAGAGTTTTGCGCCCAAGTTCGATTACCGACCAGATTTACATTAAAGTCAACAGAATCCGCACGTTGCAAATGACCGATGTGAAGATGATTGATGAAAGCGAGGAAGGAGAATTTATTGCCATCGTTAATTATTCAATTATCGGATTGATCCAGCTGGAGAAAGGTCTTTCCAACGATTTTAATGAAAATCCTGAAGAAATTTTAAATCTTTACGACAAATATTCTGCTGAAGCTCAGGCTTTAATGGAAAAGAAAAACCACGATTACGGCGAAGCCTGGAGAGACATGAGAATTTCTTCCATTACCGATCTCATTTACCAGAAAGTACTGAGAACCAAACAGATAGAAGATAACCAGGGAAAAACTTTAGTGTCGGAAGGTTTGGATGCCAATTATTTTGACATGCTGAATTATGCCGTTTTCTGCCTAATAAAATTTTCTGAACAAACGATCCTAAACGAACCAAAAACTATTTAAATATGATCAAAGGTTTATTACGCTTCATTATTGCTGTTATTTTTATCCTTTCAGGTTTTGTAAAAGCTGTGGATTTGGTAGGTTTTTCCTTTAAAATGGAAGAATATTTTTCGCCGTCGGTTTTCAACATGGCGTTTTTGGAAAAATTTGCACTGCTCTTTTCAATTATTGTAGTTGTGCTTGAATTATTCTTAGGATTTTTACTTTTATTAAAATTAAAACTGAAATACACACTTACTGCGCTCATTGCGCTTTGCGTTTTCTTTGGCTTCCTTACCTTCTATTCTGCCTATTTTAATGTGGTAACCGATTGCGGATGTTTTGGTGATGCCATCAAGTTTACACCTTGGGAAAGCTTTGTAAAAGACATTGTGCTTTTGGCGGGATTGATAATTCTTTTTGTTTTGTATAGAAAAGAATTCAGGAAAAAAGATGCTTACGCAGCGGGAAATCAACCTGAAAACAATAAATTTAAACTAATTATTTTAGGGATTTTATCTTTAGGAATGATGGTAATTATGGCAATTGGAATCATCAACGAACCGATTATCGATTTCCGTGATTATAAAATAGGAACCGACTTAAAAGCTGAAAAAGCAAAAATCAAAAAAGATCCCGATCAATATAAAACGTTTTATTCGATGAAAAACTCTAAAACCGGAGAGGTTATAAAGGTAAATTCAGACGATTATGTAAACGAGACAAAATATTGGGAAGAAGGCTCACCATGGAAAATTGAAGACGGAAAAAACGAATCTAAACTCGTCAAAGAAGGCTATAAATCTGAAATCGTGAAATTTAAAATTGAAGATCCTACAGGAAATGATCTTACCGACGGAATCATCAATGCACCAAAAGCAATATTGGTTTTTGCATATCATCCGAAAGAAGTTTCTCCTGAACTGATTCAAAAAGTAGAAGCAAAAGTAAATGCTCAGAAAGGCGCCGTTGTCTACGGTGTTTCTACCGATCAGACGACTTTTAAAACCATTAAAAATGCGATGATGGATGGAACTGCAATTAAGACGATCGCAAGAAGTAACCCATTTGTTTTAACATTAGAAAACGGAAAAATTGTTGACAAACAGCCTGCAAAATATTATGTTGACTAAGGCTGTTAATTGTTAATGATGAATTGTTAATTGTCAATTAACACCTTTGAAAACATTAAACTCAAAACATTAAACTCGAAACCTTAAACTTTAAACTTATTAAAATGCATAAATCAAATAAATCGATCGCCGGTTATCACTTATTAATGATTCTTTCATCTGTTGACGGAGAATTTGCTCCGGAAGAAGGAATGCTTGTACAGCAATATCTTGCCGACGAATTTCCGTTTAAAATGAATTTAGATAACGAGCTGGAAACCATCGCATTGCTTAAGCCTGAAGAATGGAAAGATCATTTTGAATTTCACGGGCGTTGCTTTTTAGAAGATTCTACGGAACAAGAGCGTTTAAATTTCATCAAATTTGCCAAAACGCTGATTAAAGCTGATGATATAGTAACAGACGAAGAGCATACTTTCTACGTTCTTCTCAAGAATCTTTGGAATCTAAACTAATCCAAAAAAATATTAACATGAAAAAAACTTGCCTTTCCCTTTTAATATTGAGTATAAGTACAGCTTCATTTCAATCTCAGCTATTTCCTGATTTAAAAGCTCCGATGGCGGAGAAAAAGCAGCATTTAAGAAATATTCATAACGATAAAGTCAATGATCCGTATTATTGGATGATCGATTATTTTAAAAAAGGAAGAGACTCTACCGAGGTTGTAGATTATCTTAAATCTGAAAATTCTTACTGGGAAGGAATGATGAAAGATACAGAACCTTTCAGAGAAAATCTTTTCAAGGAGATGAAGGCAAGAATTAAGGAAAAGGATGAATCTGTACCTGTTTTCAGAAAAGGTTATTACTATTACACCCGAACCGAAAACGGAAAGCAGTACTTCAAATACTGCAGAAAAAAAGGAAGTCTGAGTGCTCCTGAAGAAATTCTTCTGGATGTAGACCAGCTTGCAGAAGGTCATGCTTATTATTCTGCAGCAGGTTTCAGCATCAGTCCGGATAATTCTAAAATGATTTATGGAGTTGATGACGTTTCCAGAAGAC
>NZ_JBFRGA010000159.1:0-6564 GCF_052115105.1 Chryseobacterium sp. 2TAF14 | reverse complement strand
TATGCACAGAGTGCCGGATTATTAGCAAACATTCCGCCGTCAATTAAGCTGAAAATCTGTCCGTACATTGATCTGATCTGAACCGGACTAAAATAAGTGGGTGCTGCCGAAGTGGCTCTGCAAACGTCTTTCACATAAAAATTATCTGTGCTCAAACTGGCTTTCCAGGAATTGAATAATTTTGCTCTCCGGTTTTCTATATCATAGCTTGTAATTAAACAAGGTTTTATAAGTTCTTTTAATTCTAAATTTCCAAAAAATTCGCTGAGGTTTTTTTCAAGAGCTTCCTGAGAAATTTTTTCATTCAGCAATCCAAAAGGGTTGATCAGTTTTTCCCAAAAAGAAACCTGAAAGATGTCGCCTCCTTTTTCAGAGTACAATTCCAGACCTTTCTGAATAGAATATTTTGCTTTTCTGTGCTCATCGGGACACAAAATAATCGAAGCGATCAATGCTCCCGTGCTGCTTCCTGCAACCAGATCAAAATAATCTCCAAGCTTTGCGCTCGGCTTATCGTTTATCTGCAGCTGCTCTTCTATGTAGCGTAAAATAATACAGGTAATGATGCCTCTTATTCCGCCTCCATCTAAAGAAAGTAGGGTTGTTTTTTTCATTTTTCTACTGTTATTTTGGTAGAATAAAGATAGGAGCGGGAGGCGACAGAAGTTGACGTGTTATAATTATTTTCAAAAAATAAATATTAAAAAATAACATAATTTTCTTCATCTCTTTTCAGCTTTGCAAGCGCTCTCCAGCTCGTTTTTACCAAGCCTCTTTTACCCGGAAAATTTTTCTTTTCAAAGTGGGGAAGGTCTTTGAAAGTTTTCCAGTTTCCGCCCCATTCCCAACCGTATTTTGCGAAAATTTTTACGCATTCGTACCAATCGGCAACCTGATCGTTGTCCCAGTCTTTTGCGGTATCCCAACTCACTGTTTTTTTGTCGATAATCAGACAAATATCAACAGCTAATCCGTAGTTATGAATGCTTTGCCCGGCTTTGGCGTTGGTTACTTTTTTCCCGTTCGTGATTCTTCCGATGGCGTACAGTTTTTCCTGTTCTTCAAAGCTTCGAAGTCCCTGGGTGATTCTTATCTTGGCTTTTCCGGTTAATGCCTCATCACATTCTTTAATGATTTGCTTTACTTCCTCCCTCACAAAAGGATGTAATTTTTCAATTCTTTGTAAGGTTACTTTATCCATAATTTTAAAATTTCTTTTGAAGCAAATGTAGACCGGCAATACGCCAAAACTTGACGTGTTGAGAATAAAAAGTAACATTTTAAATTAAAAAATAAAATTACTGCAAACACTGATTAATACATTGATGCGACAAAACATGACGTGTTTTTAATTATTTAACCAATTGATTTTTAAATAATTAAATAGGGTGTTAAAGTTTTTGTCAAACATGAAATTCTGTTTTAAAAGTCATAGATTTGTACTTTCAAACAGCTGTTTTCATATCATGTACGCTTTAGTAGATTGCAATAATTTTTTTGTTTCCTGCGAAAGAACTTTAGATCCTTCGCTTGAAAACAAACCCGTTGTGGTACTCTCCAACAACGACGGATGTGTTGTGTCCCGAAGTAAGGAAGCAAAAGATCTGGGTATTCCGATGGCGGCTCCTGCATTCAAGTATAAAGAACTTTTTAAGCAGCATGATGTAAAGAGCTTTTCTGCAAAATTTGAATTATATAATTTTAAAAGCCAGCAAGTGATTGAGCTTGCAAGATCGTATGTTGCAGAGCATGAGGTTTATAGCATTGATGAGCTGTTTCTAAATCTAACAGGTTTTAAATACATCAATATTTATGATTATTGTATTGAAATTTGTAAAAAAATTAAATTCGAAATTGATATTCCTGTAAGTATAGGAATTGCTCCTACAAAAACATTATGTAAAGTTGCGAATAGAATTGTTAAAGAATTTCCGGAAGAATTTAAAGATGGAGTTTATATTTTAGATACTCCTGAAAAAATTGAAAAAGCTTTAAAATGGCTCAACATCGGTGATGTTTGGGGAATCGGTCGAAAGCTTGGTGCAAAAATGAATGACAACGGCGTTTATAAAGCGTGGGATTTGCTCCAAAAACCGGAAATGTGGGTTCGCAAAATAATGGGAATTCATGGGGTGAGAATGATTAATGAGCTGAAAGGAATCCGTCAGTTGGAATTAGATGCGCCGTCTCCAAAAAAATCGATTGCAGTAACGAGAAGTTTTATGGAAATGCTCACCAAAAAAGAAGATGTACGAGAGCGTGTAGAAACCTTCGGAATGTACTGTTCTGAAAGACTGAGAAAGCAAAATACCTGCTGCAGAATGGTAACGGTTTTTGTACAGACCAACCGTTTCAGAAAAGATTTGCCTGAATACAGAAATGCTAAAACTCAAATCCTTCCAAACCCCACCAATTCATCTATTCTTATTGGAAGGGTGGTGAATGATCTGTTTGAATCTATTTTTGAAGAAGGTTTTCATTATAAAAAAGCGGGTGTAATTGTCAATGACTTTGTTCCGGAAGATCAACGGCTTATTAATTTGTTTGAAGAAGACACTCAAAATCAGCATTTGCCGGTAATGAAAGCGATGGATGCGATGAATAAAAAATACGGGAAAGATAAAGTGCGCCTCGGAAGTATGAGCGGACAAAACACCTTCGGACGTGCGCAAATGTCACCCGAATACGAAGCTTTTCTGAAAAATAATACGCTTCCCGAAGCCAATTTCAGATTCCACTAAAAATTTAGTTTAAACTTTAAAAAAATGTTTTCAAAGCTGTAAACATCCAGCTTCCATCACCAATCATCCATTCAAATTATTTCTTCTTCTCATACTTCCAGTTTCTGCCTTTTCCTTCAGAAATCCATTCAATGGCTTGTTCTATTCTTTTATTGCGGGTAGTTTCCGTTTTGGCATCAATAATCCAGTTGATGTATTCTTTTCTAAAAGATGGGGATGCCTTTTGAAAAATTTCTAAAGCTTTTTTATTCTGGTCTAATACATTTTGAAAATAATCGGGAACTGCGGTTTCTGTTTTTGTTGGGGCTGCTCTTTTTAAGGTAGCTCCCATATCTGTAAGTTCCATTGCCTCAAGAATAATTTTTTTAAGCTGAGGTTTTGAGGGAAGCTCTTCTAATCTGGTAATCTTTCCCAGACTGAACATGTTGGTTTTTTCAACGTCGGTTTCAAGAGTTTTCAGGGTTTTCATTTCTTCATGAAGCCAGAAACCCATGCTGCAATATTGTTTAAATGAAGCCATCGAACAAAGGATTTTTCCTTTATACATAAAAGTGGGAAACTTCCATTTGATCGCTTCTTCCATGTCGGGATAACATTCATGAACGATCTCCCGAAACCGATTCAAAACAGGTTTTGAAAAATCCGGAGATTTCTCAATATATTCATCTACTAAAGAGTTGTATTTTTTCATAATTTTTTATTTAAATGAATTTAAACATTAAGATTTTTTAGTTTGTAAGTGTTTTTAAGATTCATATAAATATGAATTCAGAAATTTCTTTAGAAATCCCTTAAACCTTTTTTATCTTAATAATTTAATTAAACTTAATGGTTAAAAATGTTTTAAACCTAAACTTCAGTCTCAACCTTAATATTAAGCAAACAATTTCACCGTTTCATTCACCAGAAACTTTACCTGATCCGGTCTTCCTCTGTCTGTTTTTGGAAGATTATTGTAGCTTCCTGTTCTTACAATCACCATTTTATGTTCAGGAATCATAATAATATATTGACCCTGCAAACCTAAGAAATAATAATGCTTTATTGGGTTGTCGTGGTTAATCCAGAATCCCATTCCGTAGATTTCATCAGATTTTTCAGTGGGTGTTCTCATCTGTTCGATAAAATCTAAATTTAAAATCTGCTCGTTTCCTACTTTTCCGTCATCTAAAAATAGCTGTCCGAGTTTTGCAAAATCCCTCGAATTGGAGTGAATGCAGCAATATGTTTTTTCCATTCCGCTTTCGTCTACGCTCCAGTCTGCATTTTGTTCCATGCCTAAAGGAATCCAGAATTTTTCAGATAAATAGCTTGATAATGATTGACCGACTGCTTTTTTTACCGCAAAGCCTAAAAGCTGGGTAGAGCCGCTTTGATATTCAAATCTTTCTCCCGGTTTTTCTTTGAACGGTCTCGGAAATGTAGCTTTTATAAGACTTTTTCCGTAATATGCTCTTGCGTTTGGAAGAAAAGGATTCTTATAATTTTCAGCCCAGTTTAAGCCTGATTCCATTTGTGCAAGATGCTTTAATGTTAAATCTTTTCCGAAAGGCTTATTTTTAAATTCATCATAAAATTCAGAAAAATGAACATCAATATTCTTTATTTTTCCTTCTTCTAAAGCTTTCCCGAAAAGCATCACGGTCACAGCTTTTGCCATAGAAAATGAGTTGGTTTTTGAAAGTTCTGTATAGCCTTTCCAGTATTGTTCGTGCAATAATTTTCCGTTTTTTATAACTAAAAATGACGCTGTGTTTGATTGGGTTAAATCATCAACGATGTTTTTAGGTAAATCTTTTTTATTGTAATCAGAATGTTCATCCCAAAGAACAGGTTTGGTGGTGTGAATGATGTTGCTTGCAAAAAATTTCCCGTCATCAATATGGGCGCTCGATTTCCCACGGAGATAAGTTTTAGAGATACCATTAAAAATATAAGCATATCCCGAAAAATAGAAAAGAATTGCTACAACAGCCAAAAAAATGATGAGATAAATAAGAATTACCATATGCGTTTGATCTTAAACAAATTTAAAATAATTTTAAAACCAAGCATTAAAAAAGCCCTGATTTTTTCAGGGCTTTTTCATTATATTTTAGAAAGCAAATTTCTGAAGTTTGTTTTCTCGTCGATAATTCTTCTCAATTCAGAAACCGGAACTCTTTCCTGCTGCATCGTGTCTCTGTCTCTTATCGTTACCGTATGATCCGTCAAAGAATCGTGATCGATGGTGATACAGTAAGGAGTACCGATCGCATCCTGTCTTCTGTAACGTTTCCCGATCGCATCTTTTTCTTCGTAGAATAAGTTGAAATCGTATTTCAAATCATCAAATATTTTTTCAGCATATTCAGCTAAACCATCTTTTTTCATTAATGGAAGAATGGCTGCTTTAATTGGTGCTAAAGCCGGAGGTAAAGATAAAACTGTTCTTTCTGAGCCGTCTTCCAACACTTCATCTCTTAAACAATGAGAGAAAATTGATAAGAATAATCGGTCTAAACCTACTGAGGTTTCCACTACATAAGGAACATAATTTTCGTTTCTTTCAGGATCAAAAAACTGAAGCTTTCTTCCTGAGAATTCTTCATGAGCTTTCAAATCGAAATCTGTTCTTGAGTGAATACCTTCCAATTCTTTAAATCCAAATGGGAAATTAAATTCAATATCAGCTGCAGCATTTGCATAATGCGCTAGTTTCTCATGATCGTGGAATCTGTAATTGTCATCACCTAAACCAAGAGCTAAATGCCAGTTCAGACGTTTTTGCTTCCATTGTTCGTAGAATTCAAGTTCTGTTCCCGGAGCAACGAAGAACTGCATTTCCATCTGTTCGAATTCACGCATTCTGAAAATAAACTGTCTTGCAACAATTTCATTTCTGAATGCTTTTCCGATTTGTGCAATACCAAACGGAAGTCTGTGACGTGAAGTTTTCTGAACATTCAAAAAGTTAACGAAAATACCCTGAGCCGTTTCCGGTCTTAAATAAAGATCCATCGCAGAATCTGCGGATGCACCCAATTTGGTTCCGAACATCAGGTTGAACTGTCTTACTTCCGTCCAGTTTTTAGAACCGGTATCCGGATCAGCAATTTCCAGCTCTTCAATTAAAGCTTTTACATCAGCAAGATCTTCATTTTCAAGAGATTTTGCCAGCCTTGAAAGAATAGCTTCTCTTTTTGCTCTGTATTCTAAAACTTTAGGATTTGTTGTTTCAAACTGAGCTTTATCGAAAGATTCACCAAATCTTTTGGCTGCTTTTTCAATTTCTTTTTTCTCTTTTTCTTCAATTTTTAAACAATAATCTTCCACCAAAACGTCTGCTCTGAAACGTTTTTTAGAATCTTTATTATCAATCAAAGGATCATTAAATGCGTCAACGTGGCCCGAAGCTTTCCAGGTTGTAGGGTGCATCAGAATCGCTGAATCAATACCTACAATATTTTCGTTAAGCTGTACCATCGCTTTCCACCAATATTGTTTGATATTATTTTTCAGTTCTGCACCATTCTGTCCATAATCATAAACAGCGGATAAACCGTCATAGATCTCACTCGAAGGGAAAATAAAACCATATTCTTTAGCGTGAGAAATCACTTTCTTGAAAACATCTTCTTGTTTTGCCATAATTTTTACGTCTGAATTGCAAAAATAGTGAAAATGTGGGAAGTTAGAAGCTGGGTGATGGAAGTTTTTAATTTTGAAATTATCAGGAGCCGGGAACCTGCTTGTAGTTTATCCTGAGCTTGTCGAAGGGCTGTATCTTTTTTTCATCGCTTTTCAAGCCAACGCAAAAAAGGATGTCGCTGCAACCAGGACT
>NZ_JBFRGA010000158.1:0-6579 GCF_052115105.1 Chryseobacterium sp. 2TAF14 | reverse complement strand
ATGTTTTTTTAAAGCTTGTATTGTATTTAAAAAAAATAAATATCTCAATATTGAAATGTTTATTTACCTAAATTTAATTTACTGAAATATTTATTTTAACTTTTATGATAAGGGCATCCCGGAGGTGGATTTACGCTGTTTTCAGTGTTTGAAGCAGGTGTTGTCATGCTCATTCCTGAAGGTGCATTAAAGAATTGTTCTTCGATAATTTTTCTCTGATCTGCAGGAATATCTTCAATTTTTCTAAGCGTATTTACCTGAATGTGAGGCCAGCTTGTTGTACCGCCGTCATTTCCAAAATCAAACTCAAATAGTATAATTTGCTCATATTGCAGCTGAAGGACTTCTTTTCCGTCTTCAATTACGGTTTCTATCCATAGGCGGAAATCGACTTCTACGGTCGGTACAAAACGGTTAACAAAAGGAACGTTTAAAATTCCTCCTTGTGCACCCGTTTGCTTTTTCGAAGACATTTCGATAAGAACATAATTGGCAACATGTTGTCCGCTCAACGTATCTCTCAGTCGCATATCCGGTCTTACGCAATAAGGGTACAATTCATCTGCAAGGATTCTTTGTGTATAAATTTTATTAGAACCAGGGTCATTTTGATCGTTTAATGTTTCATGAACCCAAGCCGGAGCTGGCTCATCAAGATTAATAGGATTGGTAACACTTGCTCCTGCTCCGCCCATTGTTGGCGAGATGGCAAGAAAAGGCGGATCCCAGGTTGCATCACCGTAAGGAAATTGCGGAGAACCATTAATTAAATAATTATTACCGTTTGGAGCGATGTCTCCCAATAATGTAACCGTACTTCCGTGAGGAATAACGCCACTTCTTGAGATGGAATAATCTGGGATAAAATATGGTCCTGAAATTCCGTCAAGCGGTTTAATTTCCTGTGCAGGAATAATTTCATAATATTTTTGTCCTTCTTTAAGCTGGCTTAAAAGAATGTATGAAGAGTTGCCGTTTTCATCTTTTACTTCAACTAAAGGCTCGTTTCTATATTCTCCTTTATAACCGTATTTTTCAAAATCTTCGGTAGAAAATGCATGGATTCCTCGGTCTTTTTCGATGGTTTCTTTCGTTGCAGCATAATTGTAAACATCACTTAACCAAAGATACATTCCGTTTTCTTCATGAATTCCGGCGTACTGTAAATCGGGATTTCCTTCTACTTTATTTACACTTTTAATGGTTTGATCGTACTTTACAGCRCCACAAAATAATTCGGTAGCACCACCCCGGTTTCGAACACCGCCTGGAACGAGCTCGAAGGTCAATTTTTCAATATATTCTTCAGTATCAAAGCTGAATTTTCCTGGAATCGTATTTTGATCAGTTCCCGGAGAAGGCATAATCGTAGTATGTATTCCGCTTCCGATCGATGGTCTTTTTATGTTTTGATTATAATTGGCATTGTAACTTACCCAGGTTCCGGCAAGAGCTTCCAAAACGCCGTAATCTACGTTGTTTGCGATCTCGTTTAGATTTTCTTCACTAAAAGGTCTTACAGGATCATCAATTAAAAGTTTAGAATAACCTTTCATAAGATTGGCCAGATAACCTTGCTGATTTTGATCTAAACTGGGAGCCGGAGCTCTTAAAAGCTGACTGTCTTTTTCTAAGCTTTCTTTTTTTCTTTTTAACATGATTTATTAGTTTTTGATGGTTTTAGTTTTAAGTTTAATTTGAAGGATACTCAAAAGTAGGTCCCGCATTTTGTGTGGAATTTAAAGGCTGGCTCATCAATCCGATGGCCTGTTCTTTCAAAGCGTACATAAACATGATTGATTTTTCCAGTTCTCTTGCATTGCCTTCTACAGCAACCTGAATGGCATCCAATAAATTTTTATACGTTTGATTAAATGCTTTTGCCTGTGCATACAATTGCGGATTCGATTGGTAATCGCTCATTTTCGGATTGGGCTTCATCGGGTAAGCTGCATTCCAGTCAACCGGCAATTCTTTTCCTACCGGTGGAGTTGTTACAGGCATCATTCCGTTTTCATCGGTGAAAGGTCTGTAGTCTCCGCCCAAATAAAAATGCTCATGAAAAACTTCTTTAAACCTGAAATAATGTGCCAATTCTGCACCTTCTTCAAACTGCGAAGGATCTACATCAAAAATAGAATCATCTGCACCTTCACCTTGTCCTTTTATTTCCTGAAAAACAGCAATTACTCCATCCAAAGCTTCTACAGGATGTAGTTTTCCACCGCTGCCATAATACTGTTCCGGACGAATTTGTTTTGCAGGATCTCCAGTGAAAATTCCACCTGTGTTTAATTCTTCAAAATTTTGTGGAAGTTTTCCGTTCGCCTTGTAATAAGCAATGATTTGGAAAACAACGATGTAAAAAAATAAAACGTCATAATATTCACCAATGGTATGAACATTCTGCATCATAAAATCTTTCATGTTTTCCAGTGTCCACAAATTATTTTCCTGAACAGCACTTTTAGAATATAAAGCCGAATTTTCTGCTTCAGGGGTATATTTCGGAGCTTTTACCAGAGGATTACTCGGGCTTTCAATCGCAATAAAAGTGGCAATGCTGTTGGTGGAAAAAGTTTCCAAACCAACAAAAAAATCAACATTCATCGGCAATTTCATCGGATAAGTAGGGTAGTTCTGAGGTCTGTTTACCGACGGCTGAATACTTACCGCATTCATTACATTACAAACCATAATCATGTGAAGCATTTCTTCCACGGCAACACTTCTGATGATTTGTGATGCTAAAATATTGGTTCCGTCTTTAATCGAATATAAAGCCGTAAGATAAGGTGGAATGGTAGAATGCTCGATTAATATTGCCGTTTGTAAAAGATCTTGCAAGATAGGGCGGTAATCTAATTCTGTTAATCCTTTTTTAGCTTCACGTAATTGTTCTTTTGAAATTTCCGCAGGTTTTAAATTTGAAATTTGAGCAGAAAACTGTGAGCTTAAATACTCATTAAATTCTCTGATCTGCTGATTTAACAAAAGGTTTGTGAGCGTTTTGCTGTGGTATTTTAATCCTTCAATCCAGTCTTGTTTATTTATTGTTGAATCAAATAATAAGGACTGAAGCGAAATAGCTTCTGCTTCGATTGTATTTTTTGCTAAAGAACTTCTTGAAGAAATATTAGTTTCCTGAGGTTCTGTTTTATTGATAAGTCTTTGTCTCATTTTTTCTATTTTAAAATTGTTTCCAGATCCTTCAATATAGATTCTACCGATCGGATTGTGAATGCTGATAAGGTTAAGGTAGGGTTTGAAGTTCCTAAAGTGGTCATATTTCCGGCTCCGACGATGTATAAATTCGGGTGATCCCAGGATTTACAATAACTGTTGGTTACAGAATCATCCGGAGTGTCGCCCATTCTGTGAGTTCCCACAATATGACCGGCTCCGTTGTAAGAATATCTCACGTTGTTGTACACGAAAGTGTTGTTGTCTGTCGCATTATATTTTGTGAAATCTTCAATATTCAGTCTTGCAAACATTTGGTCTGAAGCAAGTTTAGCCTGTTCCATGGCCCTCATTTCGTATTCTGTTAATTCATAATTAATAACAGGTCGCGGAATTCCCAATGCATCAAGATATTGATCGTTAATAGTAACCCTGTTGTTCGGATTCGGAAGCTGTTCAATTTCAAAATGAAATAAAACCTGTCTCGAAAGTCTGTAAGTTAACGCTTCTTTTAATTCTTCCCCGAAAAGTCCCTGTCCCAAAAACTCTGAAAGATCAGATCCCGGTGAAAATGCAGGCCAGCTCCATCCCCAATTATCCAGTGGAGAAATCCATGCAGAAAATTCGCTTCTGAAATTTCCGTCACGGAAAGATGAAATGTTCGTGGTAGAACCGGGACCTCTGTAAGAATAAACCGGCTCCGGAAATAATCCCCAAGTCAGCATCACCATGTGATCCATCAGGTTTCTTCCTACCTGATCGCTTCTGTTGGCAACGGTTTTTTCAACTTTTTGCCCGTTTTCGATAACAGTGTATTTTGAATTTAAAAGAATTTTAGGATTTTCAAAAGCATTAGCTGCAAGAATGACAACTGAATTAGTAGTGTCAATTTCTTCTTCAATAAAATCTGTTTTTTCTCTGGAAGTATATTTTCTGATATGAACTTTTGAAATTTTTTCCTGATCAGCCTGATCAACACTCAATCTGTAAACCACGCTCTGCGCCTGAACCTGAATATGCGGATTTCTCTGCAGGTTTTCGTTTTTATTAACTTTATAAAGTGCTTTTTTCAAGGTTTTCAAAGCATTGTATTTTGCCTGAACCGGACAGATCGGAACGCATGAAGCATTTCCTTCGCAACGTTCTCCCATGTAAGGATTCCAGACTGAGCCAAGAGCTTTATAATCTTCGTTTTCAATATTATTTAAAGATAATTTATAGCCTGAATCTGAAGAATTGGCTTTGATTAATTTTGCTTTTCCGTAAGCTAAATTTGGGGTTGAATTTCTTCCCTGCGGTGAAGGAACCATCATTAACGGAATATTTTCGAAATTTAACTGAACCGAAGTTCCCGACAATCCGTTGATAATCTGCTGATCCATATAGCTTTGCGGAATTTCATCCATCGGAAAAACATAATCTTTACCGTAATATTCTTCCATACTTTCCTTGATCGGGTATTGCTGAGCAGAAACATTTCCGGAAACTCCTATTTCAAACTCAGCCATTTCATAATAAGGCTTCAACGTTTCATAATCAATTGGCCAGTTCATAGCTCTGCCGTATTTTTCCCTCAATCTAAAATCATTTGGAAGCATTCTCGGTGTAGTTCCCAACCAGTGAAGGGTAGTGCCACCTCCAACTCTTATCGCATCACTCGCAAAAGGCATCGGACCAAACTGAACCAAATATCCTTTTTTATCTGGAAAGGGAGGAACAATTGGCTCCATATCTAAAACATTCGGTGAAGGCGCCTGTTTCAGGTTCGGATAAGGCGAGTTGGGCACTTTGGCTTCTTCCATGTAAAACTTACGGATGTAATCATTGTAAGTCGTCATAGAAGTTGCAGAATCCAGTTCGATTCCGGCTTCTAAACCGGCTTCATACATGAGAATAGATAATTCTTTATATGTTTTTGAATCGTTCATTTCAGAACGGTGGATCATTTTTCCTTTTTCTGTATCAAAAACATGGTCGGTTAAAAGTTTTGCAATCAGAGATCCGGCAATTCCGGTTCCTACAATGATTACATCTTTTTTCTGCTGTGGTTTTTCTTTCTGATTCATGAGTTGCTGTTTACAGGTTTTACGCCCCAAGATTTGAAGCCAGGCTGTTTTGCTCCGGGTGGATGTGCCTGCATAACGTTCCAGACAAGCCCTTCTTTGTAAGATAAATCGTTTACGTAAGTTCCTTCCCAGGTTCCGAGATACCAAAGCGTGATAATATTGTTGGCAATATCCTGAGTTGAAGGATTGGCAATAATATCCGTAGAAATTGCATTGTTAAGCTGATTCTGAGTGAGAGAATTTTCAAGAATATCTTTAGAAGTATTCAGAAATTCAGTAAAAGTTACACTTTCTATCTGCTGAAGAATGTGCTTGTAATACGTCTCGGCTAAGCCTGTTGATTGCAGTTCGTTCACAGAAAATCCGGTGAGAGATTCTGAGATCGCCATGAAAACGTCGTAATAATAATCGTCGACGTTAGAAATTTTTTGGATAATCATTTCGTTGAAATTTGGTGTTAAAAAACTTGCCTTCTTATTATTTTAGGAAGACACTCATACAATCGAAAAATAAAATGATACATTTTTAGCCCTGATCAGACTGCATAGAAATTTCACAAAGTTTTTTTGAGTTAGACATCGTTATTAGTTTTAGTTTCACCAAATTTACCGAGTTTTTGTTTGTAGAAACTCAGTATTTTTACTGTAATGACGGGTACGTGTGGTATTTGTAATGGTTATAAAAAAGATTTTCTGAAGAATTTTTTTTGATAGTGTTTCTTATTTTATTTAGAATGGTTCTAAGTTTTATTTATGGTTAGTATCTATAAGTAATTTGAAATTATAAATTATTACTTTGCCCATTTTTTAGAAATTTTAAAGCTTTTTTATTGGGTTACAATTGCAATTTTAAATATCAGTACACTGTATATAAATTTATATTCTAAAAATTATCCGATAATTTAATTTATAAATTTATTGTAGAAATATTTTACGTCAGGATTTGTCGCAGTACATATGTAAATTTGTAGAATAGATCACTTAATAGTTAATTTTCTATCAAGCTATTGTGATATTTATTAAAAAATTTTAATTTAGTCAAAAATATTAATTAAAAAAACGCAAATCATGAAAAAACTCTACACGAGTGCATTTTTCATATGCACAGCCACTGTATTCGCACAGGATGTGATATGGCAAAAAGACATCAAATCATCTACCCAGGATTTCCTTTCGCAGGTCACCACAACGGTCGACCAGCAATATCTTGTTACGGGTAGCAGTATTCAGGCAGCAGGTAAAACTGCAACCTCAAATCTAACATCTGCAGGCTCAAGCCAAAATAACGGTTACGATTTTCATTTCGTCAAACTCAATCAGCAAGGTGAAGA
>NZ_JBFRGA010000157.1:0-6637 GCF_052115105.1 Chryseobacterium sp. 2TAF14 | reverse complement strand
ATTATCATCTAAAAAAGGAAGTACGCCGAAGTTGGAGAGTCGGGGCAGACTGTAAATCTGTTGCTTCATTGCTGAGTAGGTTCGAATCCTACTACTTCCACCAACACCGCTGATAATGTAATGGCAGCATGCAGGAAATGTACTCTTGTTGTTCAGGTTCGACTCCTGGTTAGTGGTCAAAGAAGTGAATGGTGAATGGTGAATTTTGCTACGCAAGAGAATTTTAAAAATTGACTGCAACGCAAATTGACTATTGAGAAATCACAAGAAAAACGCTCTATTCGTCTAATAGTTCAGGACGCCTGCCTTTCGAGCAGAAAACAAGGGTTCGATTCCCTTATAGAGTACAGAAAAGTGAATAAGTGAATGGTGAGTTTTACTCTGCAAGTGAATTTTAAAAAATTGACTACAAAGTAAAATTGAAGATTAACAATTCACAAAAAAATAGGTTTAAATGGAAAGGGAAAAGTTTGTCAAGCGCAGAAGATCTTTACAAAACAACAGGCATAGTTTATAAATATAGACAAGCTTTTCTCAGACCTAAAATATAAGTAATGAGTAATGTGCAATGAGTAATTATTGCAAAAGTTATAATTAATTATGAATTTATAAAACATCATTTTTTATTACTGATTATCAATTACACATTACTTATAAAACTTGCGGGAATGGTGGAAATGGTAGACATACTTGATTTAGGCTCAAGGTTTTGGGGGTTCGAGTCCCTTTTTCCGTACAAAATATGAGTAATGAGTAATCAGCAATAAGTAATAAGTAATTATGAAACATGATTTTAATATTACTAATTACCTATTACTCATTACTTATAAAAAAATGGAAGAGTGGTGTAGCAGGTCTGCACGTTGGTCTGAAAAACTAAAGGTACAGGTTCGATTCCTGTCTGTTCCACAGAAATATGAATAATAAGTAATGGGTAATGAATAATCGTTGCAAACGCAGATTATGAACTATGATTTTAATATTACTAATTGCCTATTACTCATTACTCATAAAACTGATTCATAGTGTAATTGGTAAGCACACAAGACTTTGACTCTTGTTGTTCAGGTTCGAGTCCTGATGAATCAACAAAAAATTGCTTCGATAGTGTAATGGCAGCATCTCAGTCTCCAAAACTGATGGTATTGGTTCGAGTCCAGTTCGGAGTGCAAAAGTGAATGGTCAATGGAGAATTTTGCTTCGCAAGTGAATTTTAAAATTGACAAGCAAAGCGAATTGATGATTCACAATTAACATTATTAACAAATAAGTATTTAAACAAACATGTAGAAAAAATGGAAACGCAACAACAAAAATGGCAGAACATGACCGGAAAAATTTTCCAAAATTCTATCACACAGCTGGTAGAAGAAGCCATCATCCGCGAAAAGGCAAACGGGCACCGACTGAAAGTGTGTGTGGGGTCAGACTCCCACGTTTATGGTGATGCCATCAATTATGCTACGGCAGTTGTCTTTATTCGTGAGGGAAAAGGAGCGTTTACCTTTATCAGAAAAGAAAGAGAAATACAGAGTATCAGTATCAAAGAGCGTATGCTGAACGAGGTGAACAAATCCGTAGAGATCGCTTATGCCATTTGTTCTATTCTGGAAACTTATGATGTGGAAATGGAGGTACACGCAGACATTAATACCGACCCGGATTTCAAATCCAACGTCGCTTTGAGAGACGCAATGGGATATATTCTGGGAATGGGATATGTGTTTAAAGCAAAACCTTACGCATTCGCAAGTTCAAATTGTGCTGATATGATGGTGTGATAATAAAGTTGGAAGCGGGATGAGGGAAGCTAGAAGTTTTATTGTAAACGTAAATAAACTTCCTGCACCCAGCTTCTAACTTCCATCCAAAAAAGTAAATAAAAGAACCCTAAAAAACTAGTAACCATGTATTTTTTAGTTCAGGCTAATGTGTATTTAGACCCCGATCATTACAAGATTTTTGATGCTTTGGAAGAATTAAATATTGATTATAGCGTAATTAATATTCCTCCAACTGCGGAAAAAATCGACTTCGAAACAGATCGAAAAGATGTTTTTGTCTATGGTTCGGTGACAATTGCACGATTGGCAAAGCAAAATGCAGATTGGTTTCCCGGTTCTTTTTACAGAGGCAATCACTTGTATGAAGTTTATTCCAAATATTATGGTGAAAACCTTTTGAATCACAACGTTTCTGTTCATAAAATTTCAAATGAATTGATTTGGAAGAAAGATGAAATTAAATTCATTAAACCTTACAATGAAGCGAAAATTTTCACAGGAAAAGTGTTCAACGAAATAGAATGGAAAGATTTCGTTTTTGAAGCATTGGAAAATAAAACTAACAGAATTACAGAAGATTCTTTAATTCAAATTTCAGAAGCAAAACGAACAATAAAAGAAGCCAGACTTTGGATTGTTGGTGGTCAGATTATCGATGCGGGATATTATAAATTTAATGATAATGCTCCTTTCGAAGAAAATGTTTCACAAGACGGATTAGATTTCGCCAATGAAATTATCCAACTTTTCAATCTTGAAGAAGCTTTTGTAATGGATATTTGTTTAACCGATGAAGGATGGAAAATTGTTGAAATCAATTGCATCAACAGCTCCGGATTTTACCCAAATACGAACGTGAAAAGTATTATCAAAGCTTTGAATATTTACTTTTCAAATTAAAATAAAGTAATGGAAATAACAAAAAGATTACTATTTCTGGATGATATAAGATATCCGAGCGAGGCATATACCAAACAGGATATTTTCCTCAGAAAAGACTGGCATATGGTTCGAAATTACGAACAGTTTGTCAACAGGATTTTGGAAAAAGGACTTCCGGAAATGATTTCTTTTGACCACGACCTTGCTGATGAACATTATTTAGAACCAAATTCTCAGGAATTTGTTGAAAAAACAGGCTACGATTGTGCAAAATGGTTGATAGAATATTGTATGGATAACTATTTAGACTTACCAAAATTCTATTGTCATTCAATGAATCCGGTGGGAAAGCAGAATATTGAAAGCCTTTTAAAGAATTTCAAAAACTATTACAAATTAAAAAAATGATTTTCAAAACATATAACTCGATAGAAAATGCTTACCAAACCCGTGTGATCGATCAGATCAGGATGCAGGGTTTTTGGGATGAGGTTTTTATCGTTCAGGAAAAAGTTCACGGTGCTAATTTCTCTTTCTTTACCGACGGAAATGAAATTAAAATCGGGAAGAGAACAGCTTTCATTGAAAAGGATGAAAAGTTCTTCAACGCACATCAGATTTTAGAACGTTACAGAAAGAATGTAATAGAGGTGTTCGAAAAAGTAAAAACGATGCATTCGGATGTTGAAACTGTAGTGATCTACGGTGAATTATTCGGTGGTGGTTACAAACACAAAGAAGTGGAACCTGTAAAAGACGCTGTGAAAGTGCAAAAAGGTATTGATTATGCGCCTTACAACGAATTTTACGCATTCGACATCAAATTGAATGGCACAACTTATTTGGATACAGATTTAGTGAATGAAATTTTCGAAGAAACCGGATTTTTCTATGCAAAAATCTTATTCCAAGGGACTTTGGAAGAGGCTTTGAAATTTCCAAACGATTTCGATTCAAAAATTCCGGCTTGGTTGGGGCTACCTGAAATTGAAAGCAATATGTGTGAAGGAACCATTGTGAAAACTTTGAAAACCAGATATTTCGGAAACGGATCAAGAGTCATTTTAAAAAATAAAAATGAGAAATGGACTGAAAAATCCAAAATGGTGAAAAAAGACAGACCTGTACAAAAGGAAGTTAATTTCAGCGAAAAAGCTCAAAATATTTGGGAAGAAATCCAAAAATATGCAACCACAAACAGATTGAATAATGTCGTTAGCAAGATTGGTGACTTTGAACCTAAAATGATTGGAAAGGTTATCGGTCTTTTTGCAAAAGATATTTTAGAAGATTTCGAAAAAGATTTTCCGGATGTTTTCACAACCATAGAAAAAGATGAACAGAAAAGGATCAATAAAAAATTGAATTCTTTGGTTATTGATCTTGTAAAAGAAGAATTAATGACTGCAAAAGTGTAGGTTCGGCAATTCATTTTATCGAAACTTTTTTGCAAGTTAAATTGAACCATAAATTTATATGCAGCAAGTTTGTCATTCTGACGAAGGAAGAATCTCAACATCAATTATTAAGATTCTTTATTTCACTTCGTTTCATTCAGAATGACAGGAAGAATGCTCAAATATTTAGTTAAATAATTAAAATAAAAAAAATGAAACCAAATATATTTTTTACGGCAGATCATCATTTT
Organism: Chryseobacterium sp. 2TAF14; assembly: GCF_052115105.1. NCBI lineage: Bacteria > Pseudomonadati > Bacteroidota > Flavobacteriia > Flavobacteriales > Weeksellaceae > Chryseobacterium > Chryseobacterium sp. 2TAF14. The sequence continues at coordinate 2,323 of NZ_JBFRGA010000157.1, read as the reverse complement.
GGTCACGCCAATATTATAAAATTTTCCGAACGGCCTTTTGAGTCGATGGAAGAAATGAACGAAGAACTCATCAAACGATGGAACGAGAAAATCGGGAAAGACGATACAGTCTATCATTTGGGTGACGTGAGTTTAGGGAAACCCGATTTTACCAAAGAAATTTTAGACAGATTAAATGGTAAAATTCATCTTATAAAAGGCAATCACGAATATTCTGCTCTGCGCATTCCTGATCGGTTTGAGTGGATAAAAGATTACCATGAGCTTTATGTGGAAGATGAAAACCATAAAATGGGCAAACAAAAAATCATGCTTTTTCACTACGCAATGCGCACTTGGAACGGTTCTCATCACGGAACCTGGCAATTATTCGGTCATTCGCACGGAACTTTAGCAGATGATGAAATGAGCTTAAGCCTTGATGTAGGAGTCGATTGTCATAATTTTTATCCGGTTTCCTACGAAGAAGTCAAGGAATTGATGAAGCTCAAAAAATGGACACCACCTTTCGCACCAAGAAATTAAAATTATTTTATTTCTACGCAGAAAGATTGCGCAATATCACTATTACTTTGCAATAGAAATCAGAGAAGAAGTGATAATCTTCCAAAATGTTTAACAATAAAAACAGACATTATGAAATTTAATTTTTTAAGAAAATCAAATAACGTAACAACAAACTACGAAGGTGCAAAAGCTTATAAAATGACACCTGCAGAAGAACTATATAGTGCTGTTGTTACAACAGGATTATCAAACGCAACCTATGAAAAAGGAAATGACAGGTTGGCGAGAATCCAATCTCTGATTCTGAAAAACGATCCGGAATTTGTTGCAAAATTGGCGGTTTATGCAAGAAAAGATATGTATCTGCGTTCAATTCCATTGGTTTTGACGACAGAATTGGCGAAACAAACTTCGGGAACAGATTTGGTAAGCCGAACTGTTGACGGAGTGATTCAAAGAGCAGATGAAATCACAGAATTATTAGCGTATTACCAATTGGCAAACGATAGAAAAGATGTGAAAAAACTGAATAAGCTTTCAAAACAAATCCAGAAAGGTTTGGTGAAATCATTCAACAAATTTGATGAATATCAGTTCGCAAAATACAACAGAAAAGCAGAAGTTACTTTGAAAGATGCTTTGTTTTTGGTTCACCCAAAAGCAAAAGACGAAAATCAGCAGGCTATTTTCAACAAAATCGTAAATGATTCTTTGGAAGTTCCCTACACTTGGGAAGTTGAGCTTTCTGTTTTAGGGCAGACAAAATTTGCGGATGATGCAGAAAGAAAATCAGCTTTCAAAAACAAATGGGAAGAATTGATTTTCAGTAACAAATTGGGTTACATGGCAACATTGCGAAACCTTAGAAATATTTTGGAAGCCAAAGTTTCTTCTGATGCGATGTACAAAGTTTGCAATTATTTGTCTGATGAAAAAGCTGTAAGAAACTCAAAACAATTGCCGTTCAGATTTTTGGCAGCATACAGAGAATTGAAAAATATCGATTCAAAATACACGTCATCGATCTTAGAAGCATTGGAAGATGCGGTAATGGTCAGTGCAAAAAACATCAAGGGTTTTGGCTTCGATACTTCGGTTGTGATTGCGGCAGACGTTTCCGGCTCAATGCAGCAACCGGTTTCTCCGAAATCAAAAGTATTGTTGTACGATATTGGTCTGTTGATGTCGATGATGTTGCAGTCACAATGCAAAAATGTGATTTCGGGTATGTTTGGTGACCGTTGGAAAAGAGTTCCGATGCCAAAAAACGGTATCCTGAGAAACGTAGATGCATTTTATAAGAGAGAAGGTGAAGTAGGCTACTCTACAAACGGTCATCTTGTGCTTGAAGATTTAATCAACAAGCGAGAAACTGCAGATAAAATCATGTTATTTACCGATACTCAAATGTGGGATACCGGTGGATTCACAAATGCTTTTGAAAACTCATGGAACCGATATAAAAAAATCTGTCCTAATGCAAAATTGTATATTTTTGATTTGGCAGGTTACGGAAAGCCGCCTTTGGATGTCAGAAAAAATGATGTTCATCTTATTGCTGGTTGGTCCGACAAAATTTTCGACGTGCTGAATGCTTTGGAAGACCGAAAATCTGCCGTGGAAATGATTAAAAAAGTAGTGCTGTAAAAGGCACTGCTTTAATTAAAATAAGTTATAAGTGATAAATGATGAATGATTTTATACTCAACATTACTGTAATTTAGGAGCTTAATCCCGCTTTCCACTATATCTTTTTCGCAAGCGCTTTTTTCAAGCCATTTCAGAAAAAGGATGCCGTTGCAATCGGGGCTAACTA
>NZ_JBFRGA010000156.1:0-11595 GCF_052115105.1 Chryseobacterium sp. 2TAF14 | reverse complement strand
GGCCATACTGTTCACAACCCAATAACATTAAAATCTCCCATGGTACCTTAAACGGTATAGGACTTTTGCTTGGCTTGAATACCGATAATTCGATTACCAGCTATTTTTCCAGACTCAATGATCCCAATGCTATTATTACTGTTTCCGGACACAGCTTAGGGGGAGCATTGTCGCCAGCTTTGGCGCTGGTTCTTTTTGGTGCTAATACTTCCTTTTCCGAGATATCCGCACAAGCTAAAAATCAAAAGTGGACAACAAGAACGTACGCGTTTGCAGGTCCGGATGTGGGCAATAGCGATTATGTGAATTATCTTAAGGAAACTTTTCCACCAGAGGCCGAACCAGCAGTAAAATGGCAGCAGTTTAACTGCAAAATCTGGAATAATCTCGACATCGTTCCTCAGGTATGGTCAAAAGGTTTTGAATCGTATATCGATACTATTTATGGCAAACAACTTGATACATCGGAGGCAGTTAAAGCTCTTTTATTTACGCTTAATCTTGCCCTATTAGGCCACAACGGAGGTACAAATCCATACATGTGTTCCGACACCAACAAAGATGGTCAGTTTGCAGGCACCTTTCAAACAGCCTTACCAACAAATGGCCCAATGATAGCAGATGATTGCTCCAATAGCGCCTGTTCATCAACCAAAACGTCGATGGCAGAATGTAATTTTGTAGGTCAGATACTATATCAGCATATCAATGCTTATTTTGAAGAAATTGGCGTAATTGATTTTCTCAATGCCGTGACAGCCGGAAGTAAACCGATGAGTGTATGCAGCATCAAGCAAAAGCTATTGCCTTAATGACGCTAAAAACAATAGAATAAAACTAATTAGGGATTCTAAATTTAACGTAATCCCGGAAAAAGTTAGACTTTATTAGTTGAGCAATTATGAGAGTTCGGTATTCTACCGAACTCTTTTCCCATAAAGTAGTTAGATAGTTTATTTGGTCATGTTAAATAATAAACTCCTACTTGGCTGCATCTAATACAAATTTATATTTTAGAATCATTATTAATCTAAACAAAAATTTTACGATTTATTATTTCTAAAAATCCCTCATCTTCCAATTTTTTTATTGCTCTAATAACTGTTTCTATTCTTAACGCCGTAATAGAAGCTAATTGTTTTCTTGTTAAAGTAATTTCAAAAGAGTATTTTGACTCATCTTCGCTGAAGCTTTTAAAATAATTTAATACCCCTTTCAATCTTATAGTTGGTTGAAGAGACAAATTGCTTTGCATTAGCACAAATTTTTGGTATAAACGCCCAGATATAAACCTGTTTATATCAACTGAAACTTCAGGATGAGCTGCTATTAGATCAAAAAAATTCGGCTTTGGTAATTTCAACACTTTACATGCATCGAGACTCACTGCATTTACCGGATAACATTTATCTATGAAAAGTAGTAGTTCACAAACGCTTTCACCAGGTACAAGAATACTTTGTATTAATTCTTTGCCTTCTTTATCTTCATGGTTTAACTTTACATTTCCTGCTATGATTTGGTAATAATATCTTGGTTGATCACCTTCATTGAAAATGACTTCATTAGGCTTATATTGATGTTCCGTAGCTCCATATGATACGAGAAGATCTTCATAAATGATAGATTTTTTTTTCATTTTACCTTTTTTATCGTTCATTTTTTAATTGTTTTTCATATGATTATTACTATTTTATGATTCTTTTACCAGCGGCGCAATTTTACATATTTATCAGTCATATCTTTTGGTCTGCCTTCATTTTTCCTATAACTTACACTGTCCCTAATCCTAAATAATCCAACTGTTGTTACTCCACTACTTTCTAATCTCCAAGCATTTAAAAGTAAATTATTTAATGATTGAGCTGTGTGTTTTTTAGATTTTACACCGCTTACTTTGGCAATATAGATTTTTTCGATGCCTACATTTTTTAAAGCATTGGTCTGTGAATCTAAATTTGATCAGTCATGCTTGGAACGTAACAATTGACATGGTACATTCTTCCACTTATAACAAATATAATGTAATTTATGATGAAAATGTACTTAAAATAATTGAATACACAAAAAGACAGTAGATGGATTCTTCCGAAAAAGTCCTCAGAATCAAGAATTTGAAATAATAAGCTAAATTACAAGAAATTTTTAACTAAGAATAAGTATTGCAATTCTTGCAGTACCGGAACATACAAAATGAAACATCGATCCAGATATTAGAAATACGGTTAACTTTATAGTAAGGGAATATCTTATAATCTGTAATGATACTGTTATATTAAAGCTTGCTTCGTAGAATAATCAGGTCCCGATAATATACAGAATACACAGCATCAGAGGCTTTATTTGGTATCAGTTCAATTATTTTGTTTTCTTTAAAATACTGCCATAATTCACCACAATCTATTTTCGTTTTTTCTTTTAGTTTTAATCCTATAATTTGAAAATTTTTATTTTTTTATTTAATAATTTAAATTGTTAATAGTGAATAAAATACAATTGAGATAAAATAGAGAGAAAACTCATTTCTCTCTATTTAGCACGCAACTATATTGCGCTAATAAGTAAATGGATCCTAATTCAGTTTTCCGCCCAAAGCTTTAAACAAGAGTACATTGTTTTTCGTGTTTTCGTGCTGGAATTTAAGCAAATCCAACTCAGCCTGAAGTTTGCTTTTCTGGGCATTAATCAACTCAAAATAATTGGCGTAACCCGTGATGTACAAATCATTGGAAACCTCGATTCCTTTGTCGAGAAACTTCACTTCTTCTTCTTTTAAATCCAAGACACGCTGAAATATTTTAGTCTGTTTTAAAATAGACTGAAGTTCATTAAAAGCAGTTGTTACACTTTTCTGATAATTCAAAAATGCAATTTCCTGTTCGCTGTTGGCAATATTGAACTCGTATTTCAGCTGTCCTTTATTGAAAACAGGAACCATCAATCCGCCCAAAAGCTGACCTGCCAAAGAAGCAGGTTTGAAAATCGTTTCTGCTGAAAAAGAATTCAATCCGAAGGTTGCACCCAAATCAATTTTGGGATAAAAAGCTGCTCTTGCCGCTTTTGCGTCTGCGTGTGAAGCTTGCAAAGAATAGTAATTGGAAACCACATCCGGTCTGGAATGAATTACTGCATCCACATTAATATTTTTATTCAACATCTCGAAGTTTGTCGGCAAAAGTGTCGAACTTCTTTCGATTTCACCACCATAAACTCCAGTTAATGTTGCGATTGCCTGTTTTACGGTGACAATTTCAACTTTAATGTGTTCTATTTCTGCTAACCAGTTATTGTTCTGAGCTTTAAACTGTTGAACTGCAAGTTCTGTCACCTTCCCGACTTCCCGTTGCGCTTTAATAATTTCAAAAGCTCTTTTCTGCAGATTGTAGTTGTCCTGATAGATTTTCAGACGTTTGTCTAAAGCAATCAAATCATAATACAGATTGGCAATATCCGTAAACAAATCGATTTGAAGTAGTTTTAAACCTTCTTCTGAAGCCAGAAATTTATTCTGAGCGGAAAGCTTTTTGTTTTTCAGTTTTCCCCAGGCATCGATTTCCCAACTGCTTCTTGCACCCATCCAGTAATTCGGGGTAAAAGTTGTGTTGATTCTTTGTTGAGCATTAATATTCTGGGAAAGATTGGTATCGTAATTCCCCACTCCTTCCATCGTATATTTTCCGTAACGGTCGCCCGAAACAATCGCTCCGGCATCGAGAGACGGAAGTAATTCTGTTTTTGAACGCTTCAGGAAACTGTTCGCCATTTCGACTCTTTGTTGGGCGATTTTAAAATCCGGATTGGCCTGTTTTACCTGTTCGAAAAGTTTCAGGAGATTCTGGTCTGTGAAATAGGTATTCAAATCAATTCCGGTAAAATCTCCACTGTTCGGAATGGTTTCCGAGGTTTGTAATTCAGGCGTTTCTTTTACTTCTTTTATCGCAGTTACTTTTGGGACGGCACACGACGTTAATGCCAATGCTGCTGCGCTCCAAACTGCGAGTTTCAATTTATTTCTTTTCATTCTTCTTTCTGTTTTCAAGGGTTGCGAAAAAAATGTATAATCCCGGAATAATAATCAGTCCGAAAACGGTTCCGATGAACATTCCACCTGCAGCTGCAGTTCCGATTGAACGGTTTCCAATAGCTCCAGCTCCTGAAGCGATACACAGCGGAGTTAATCCTGCAATAAACGCGAATGAAGTCATCAGAATCGGACGGAGACGCTGTTTCGCCCCCTCAATCGCAGCGGGAATAATATCATTTCCTTCTTTATGACTTGCGACGGCAAATTCTACAATCAGAATGGCATTTTTAGCCAACAATCCAATCAGCATTACCAAAGCAACCTGTGCGTAAATATTATTGTCTAATCCGCAAACCAGCAATGCGATATAGGAACCGAAAATTCCGGTTGGTAAACTCAGTAAAACCGGCATTGGTAAAAGGAAACTTTCATATTGAGCGGCTAATAAAAGATATACGAAAACCAGACAGACAATGAAAATATAAACCGTTTGATTTCCGGAGAGAATTTCTTCCCTTGTCATTCCAGACCATTCGATTTCAAAACCTTTCGGAAGGCTTTCCTCAGCTATCTTTTCGACGACAGCAATCGCATCTCCGGAACTGTAACCTTCGGAAGGTTCGCCGTTAATCATCGCAGACATATACATATTGTAACGGGTCAAAACTTCCGGTCCGTACACCCTTTCAATCGTGATGAAAGTGGAGAAAGGAACCATTTCGCCTTTGTCATTTTTTAAATATAAATTCAGAATGCTTTCCGGCGTTTCACGATATTCCGGACTTGCCTGAACCATTACTTTGTACATCTGCCTGAATCGGATAAAATTCGTTGCGTAATAAGAACCCAACATCGTTTGCAACGTCGACATCGCATTATCCACCGAAATTCCTTTTTTCGACGCCATATCATAATCGATATTGATCATATACTGCGGGAATGTTGCGTCAAAACTCGTGAAACTGTTTTTCAGTTCGGGCGTTTCATTCAGTTTCTTGACAAAATCTTTCGTGACTTTATCCATATTTTCGATACTTCCGCCCGTTCTGTCGAGAAGACGAAGTTCAAAACCACTCGTGTTACCAAATCCGGGAACGGTCGGCGGTGCAAAAGCTTCAATTTCGGCATCAGCAATCCCCTTTGTTTTTTCTGTTAATTCTTTGATGAAATCTTCGATGGATTTGTCTCTTTCACTCCAGTCTTTCAGGTTAATCATCGCCATTCCGTAGGATGAACCGGCAATTTCCGTTACGACGCTGTAACCTGCCAAAGTCGTTACGTTTTCTACGCCATCGATTTTTTTGGCAATCGCTGTAATTTCATCTAAAACTTTTTCCGTTCGCTCAACCGTCGCACCTTGAGGAGTTGTGACGCTTACATAAGCCATTCCCTGATCTTCCATCGGAATAAATCCTGAGGCTAAAAATTTGGTCGTTCCCCAAGTCAAGACGATGAATACCGTCAATAATCCAAAAGTTACGATTGTTCGGGTGGCGAATTTTGATAAAACTTTTACATATCCATTGGTTACTTTTTCAAGGAAAATATTAAACCTATTGAAGAATTTATCAATAATTCCTTTCTTTTTATCGTGATTATGAGGTTTTAAAATTAAAGCACATAAAGCGGGAGTCAACGTCAATGCATTGATTCCAGAAATCACAATACTTATCGCCAACGTTAATGAAAACTGTCGGTAAAAAACGCCGACCGGACCATCCAGAAATGCCACCGGAAGAAACACCGCTGACATTACCAACGTAATCGCCACAACTGCTCCTGCAATTTCTTTTGTTGCAATAACCGTAGCTTCGTAAGGTGCATAACCTTCTTCCATCTTAACGTGAACCGCCTCGACGACGACAATCGCATTATCAACGACAATTCCGATGGCTAAAACCAAGGCAAAAAGCGTCAACAAATTCACGGAGAAATCCAGCATATCCATAAAGGCAAATGTTCCGACCAATGCGACGGGAACCGCCAAAACAGGAATCAGTGTGGAACGCCAATCCTGAAGAAAAAGGAAGACCACAATCGCCACGAGAATAAAGGCTTCAATCAAAGTATGCAATACCGCACTGATAGATGCATCTAAAAATCTCGAAACGTCATACGCCATATTGTAATCCATTCCGGGAGGGAAAGAATTGACTTTGAGTTCGGCCATTTTATCCTTCACATTCTGAATGACTTCTGAAGCGTTTGAACCCGGTCTCTGTTTCATCATAATTGACGCTGAAGGTCTGCCGTCTGTTTTGGAAACCATTCCATACGTCATTGCACCAAATTCTACTTTGGCAATATCTTTCAGTTTTAAAATTGTTCCTTCTTCATCTGCTCTGATTGGTATTTCTTCGTATTGTTTAGGCTCAGAAAATTTACCTTTATATTTTACAACATACTGTAGCTGACCCGCTTTTTTACCTGAAGATTCACCGACTTTTCCCGGAGCTGCGGAAATATTCTGTTTCTGAAGGGCTGTAAAATTGTAAATAAACTGTTCATCCTGACTCGGGTCTGTACTTGTGATGTTGAGATACATCAACATACTGTTCACCTCTTTTTCTGTGGTAACTCCGGCTCTGATTACTTCTTCGGGCAACTCATCTAGAATTGTTGTGACTCTGTTCTGAACATTTACCGCTGCTAAATCGGGATCTGTTCCAACCTCAAAGAACACCTGTATCAAAGTCAAACCGTCATTGGAAGTCACCGTTGACATATACGTCATTCCCGGAACACCGTTAATCGCTCGTTCCAAAGGCAAAGCCACCGCATCTGCAGAAACTTCGGCATTGGCTCCGGTATATTTTGCCGTCACCGTTACGGAAGGCGGAACAATATCAGGGAATTGGGTAATCGGCATCTTCGTCAATGCCATAATTCCTACCAACACAAAGACAATGGAAATCACCAACGAAAGCACTTTTCGTTTTATAAACATCTCTACCATAATTGATTATTTAAGAATTAAAGTCTGTTCTTGATTTTGATTTCATCTCCGTCTTTAAGTGACTGAGTGCCTTCATAAATAATCAAATCTCCTTTTTTGAGACCGCTTTCGACGAGGTAAGAATCCTTTAAAGCTGTGCCGACCTCGATGCTGGTCATCTTCACTTTGTTGTTTTTATCTACCTTGAAGATGTAGGTTTTGTCCTGAATCGAGAATGTTGCTTTCTGAGGAATCATCAATACATTATTCTGAACTTCAGAAATAGTTAATTTTCCGGAAGTTCCATGTTTGATTAAGCGATCTGGGTTGGGAAATAAAACTTTGTATCGGATGGAACCTGTTGCTCTGTCGATTTCACTTTCAGCTGACTTTAAAGCACCGTTAAACTGATATGCCATTCCGTTGGGAAGTGTCAGTTCAATTTTCTGATGTTTTCCTAATTTGTCATTCGCTAACAATTCGAAATATTGATTTTCTGGAATGGAAAAATATGCAAAAACCTCATCCAGCTGAGACAAAGTGGTGAGCAAAGTTCCGTTGGTTACCAAACTTCCGTCTTTGTGAGGAATGATGTCAATTACGCCATCAAAAGGAGCGGTAACCGTTGTAAAATTGATTTTTTGCAACACGGCTTTTTTCTCAGCATATGCGAAAGCATATTTTGCTCTGGCTGAGGATAATTTAGCTTTTACCAGTTCCAGTTCATTATTGGCAACAAATTTTTTAGCGTGAAGACTTTCAATCTGCTTTAATTCGACTTCTGCGATACGCATATCGGCCTGAGTCTGCTTGATGGCTGCATTGGCTTTCAGAAGCTCCATTTGTAATTCGGCATCATTGATTTTGAATAAAGCCTGACCTCTTTTGACAAACTGACCCTCATTCACATAAATATGGTCTACAATTCCATCGATTCTTGAACGGATTTCGACATTTCTTTTAGCCTGAATATCCGTTACAAACTGATTGCTGACTAATGTATCTTTTTGCTTGACCTCAAAAACGGGTACTTCTCTATTATCTTTATTTTTATTCTGGGCACTTTTACCACAAGAAACTACGCATACTAATGCCAGAAAGCACTGTATGAAACATTTTGTATTCATTATAGAATTTTTATTACTAAAACTTGACGAAAAATAATTTGGATTTTAGGTCTTGATGCTTTAGAATAACTGCAGTAGATGTAGATAGGACTTTATCGCGGAGAAAAGCGCTTTAGGAATAATACGGCTGTTAATTTTTAACGTCTCAACAAATGTATGAATGTATCTCTCTGAAGAATAAGGAGTTGCGGTATTTGCGTAATACTGAGAGGTGCTTTTAGAACTATATTGAACAGCTTTAAGGTTAAAATATTTTTTACCTTTTATTTTAAGATTATCCTTACCTTTCATCTTTGCTACACAGATTGTTTGCAGAGTAGATTGTGCCCATCTCCAATTGCAAATGGAAAAGGTAAGAATGAAACACAAAAAAACCGATAATCTGGAGGCAAACATATTTTGTAAACAATTTATGTTCTAAAAGAAATTAGAATGATTTACAAATATAGGGTTATAATATGGAAATCCCTTTGCTTATAATGTTAAAAAGTTATTAAACGATAGTAAAATATTATTAAAAGTTTAGCAAATTCTAATGACAATGTACTTGTACGTAATTGATCTATTTTTATAAAATAACTAATTCTGCTATTCTTATGCAACTATTTAGATCAATTGTAACAATACTATTTATCATATAGATTTTTTCATCTAAGTAATCAACGTTTTTTAGCCAAAAAATACGATTTATTATATTCAAACATCTTATATATTTAATATTTTACTATAATGATTGTGAACATCTAAAGAAGTGCTGAAAACGGACTATCTTAATAAAAGAGAAAAGGATTAGATCAGTTACGGTATATTACTTTTTGTTTACCGAAGAAATATTTCCAAATTTTATTATTACTTTTGTAGCTTCTCATGCAAAAAACTTTGAAAACTTTTTTTGTTTTTTCACTGTTGCTGATTTTTCTATCGAATGTCAGCGGAACTACCCAATGTTTAGAGCATGCAAGACATTCAGTAACTAAAACTGCTTACAAGAAAGATTTTAAAGGGGAAAACTCCAAAACTATCTCTCAGGACGATGAATGTCAGTGTAATCTGCACTTGCATATGAATGCAAGCGTTCTTCCGGAAATTCAAAATCTGGATTTCGTTTTCCATACTTTAAACAACAGCGAAATACCTCAACCCAAGGCAAAAACTTACTGTTGTCTACTTGATTATTTCTCATCAAGAGCGCCTCCCGGCCTGTCATAATTTTAGTTTTCTTTAAAGCTAAAAACTCCATGTATTCAGATTATCTAAGTCTGGAACGACAGTTTCATGAGTAATTGGGGTTTAAACAGGTCCAGAATGCTTTTTTTTCAAATGGTTATTTTGATATACCAGCTCATCAATTTTTCATGTCAATTAATTTTCATTATGTTGGAATAATATATTTATTTCTAAAATCTTTTCATTGGACAACTCTAAGTTTTTTAATGTTTTCAATTGCGATTAAAGCACAGAGAACGAAAGGTGATTCAATTTCAACAATGATTCAAACGGTAGAAATCGTCGGGAAGAAAGTAATAGATTACACCTCCGATTATTCATTTGCTGGCGAAAAAAAGATGCCGCAAAAGGTTTCCAAATGATAGATGGCACAGTTAGTACCTCTTATAATTCCGCACTTACATTATATCAAACGATGGAATATAATACAATAACGCTTCAAACACTTAACGTCAACCCTTTTAATCTTACGTCGGGAACTCAGAATCATCATGGAAATAATTATTTTTTATTGAATATTATTAATCCGCCTCCGACGGCATTAATTCAAAATCACGCTGTTTATATTCAGCATTTGGCTACGTGTAAAAAATTCAACCTATTGACAGGAATTCGTCAGGAATGGTTTAAAGATATTACCAATTATAAAAAAACGGAAAAAAATTCTTTTCAAAATCAAAAACTACTTTATCGCGTCGGTTTCACCTATCGTGTTGCAGAGAATACCAATAGCTATGGAACGCACCTTACAGGTTGTCAGCCACCATACAAGATCACTTCATTAATACCACAAGCTTGGTGGACAGAACACCTTCGACTGTTCCCGGGAATGTTACGAAATTATCAATTCACAACAACTTATAAATTTTAAATTATGGATTTTTCAAACTTGAAACTCATTGTAAGGAAGACCAGGCAGGATCTTATCAAAGAAAAACAGAATCTCCTAATTACCATTGCCGTCCTCCTATTTTGCTTTCTGAGTATCGGTATTGGTTTCACAAAATACGCAGATACTTCTTCCAAAGTGAATGAATATCGGAAAGAAACCCGTGAAAACTGGGAAGATCGACCTGATAAACATCCGCATAGAATGGCGCATTACGGCTATTTGGTTTTCAGAATCGGACATCCGCTGAGTATCTTTGATAATGGATTGGATGAATATCTTGGAAATGTAATTTTTCTGGAGGCCCATAAACAGAATACCGATAATCTTTCGGAAGCCGGAAGCTCAGGAATTCTTGTCCGTTTCGGATCCTTTACAAGTGCATTTATTCTACAAAGCGTGGTTCCATTGATCATTATTTTTCTGGGATTCGCATTGATTGTTCGTGAAAGAGAAGATTCTACATTAAAAATATTGAACGTTCAGGGCGCATCAAAGAGAGAAATCTTATGGGGAAAAATTCTTGGACTATGGCAGTTTTCATTGGTATTTCTGCTTCCTGTGATACCCGTTGTATTTTTCGTTGCATTGATGACTGATGCTACAACTACAGTAGATATTTTGCTCAGATTAATGGTCATTTTACCGTGTTATATGATCTATTATTTTTTCTTCTGCACTTTAACGGTGTTGATCTCTGCAAACAGCAAAATTTCATCGTCAGCGTTAATTAGTTTAATCGGAAGCTGGCTGGTTCTCGTCATTTTTCTACCAAAAGGGGCTCAGTTTCTTGCGCAAAACCTATTCTCTACGCCATCCAGAATTGCATTTGAAACAACAGTTGAAGAAGAGGTGTTGAAAGTCGGAGACAGTCATAATCCTGATGATTCGCATTTTAAGCACATCAAAGATTCTTTACTTGCTACATACAATGTAAAAACAACCGATGAGCTTCCCATCAATTACGGTGGATTTGTGATGAAAGAAGGTGAAAAAATAAGTTCTAAAATCTATGCTGACCATTTGAAATCACTTGAAATCAAATACAATCAACAGCAAAAGCTCAACGAAATCTTTGGCTTTATCAATCCTGTAATGGTGATAAAAAACTTATCAATGTCCGCTTCTGGAACTGATTATTTTTCTTATCAGCAATTCAAAGAACAGTCAGAAGCTTATCGTTACAAGCTAGCTCAAAAAATGAATGATCTTCAGATTGAAAATATCAGCAACATCAAGCCTGCACCGGGAGAAAAACCGTCAATGGTAAGTAGAGAAAACTGGCAACAATTTCCTGATTTCAAGTATGAATTCACTTCTGTAAAAGAAAATATCAAGAATCAGATTATTTCTGTAACCGCTATTGTTTTCTGGCTGTTGCTTTGTGTTGTAT
>NZ_JBFRGA010000155.1:0-6654 GCF_052115105.1 Chryseobacterium sp. 2TAF14 | reverse complement strand
TTGCTGGGTAGAACGCCTTTACAAACAAAATGTTTTTAGATTAAATTAAAAAAACTTCGTAAACATAATTTTGAATTTACATTTTTAAAAAGATCAGATAGAATTTAATGATGATTAATTTTCATTAAATCAAAAATATAAACAAATGTTTAAAAAAATGCTTTCGTAAATTTGCACCATTAAAATTTAAACAATGAATCTAAAGGGAAAAAACGCCATTATTACAGGTGGTGGAAGAGGTCTTGGAAAAGCAGTTGCTTTAATTCTTGCCCATGAAGGAGTAAATGTAGGGATCACAGGAAGAAACGAAGAAAACCTTAAAATGACAGTTGACGAAATCCGAAAAGTAGGTGTGAATGCTGCATATGCAGTTTTTAGCATAGATAATGAAATTCATGTGAAAGCAGGAATAGAATCGATCGCAGAGCAATTGGGCGGAGTAGATATTCTGATTAACAACGCAGGAATCGGTGATTTCGGTTCTATCGAAGAAATGCCTTCCGAAACTTGGGAACAGGTGATCAAAACCAATCTTTTTGGAGTTTATTATGCAGCAAAAGCTGTTTATCCGTATTTAAAAGAAAAAGGTGAAGGCGATATTATAAATGTGGCTTCAACAGCAGGTTTAAAAGGCGGACCAAACATGTCGGCTTATGCGGCATCAAAAGCAGCAGTCGTTTCTTTATCTCAGTCAATGATGGCAGAATGGAGAAAGCAAAACATTCGTGTGGTTACTTTAACGCCGAGTACAATTGCTTCTGATATGTCTATTCAAGGCGGTTTAACAGACGGAAATCCTGATAAAGTTCTTCAGCCTGAAGATTTTGCAGAATGGGTAAGAGATATTTTGAAAATGAACAGACGCGCTTTGATCGCAAACGGTTCTATTTTCTCTACAAATCCTTAATAGAAGCTAAAAACTAGATGTTAGAAATTAGTATTAGAAATGCTAAAATTCCCCTTATCTGAAGGGGTGGATTTTTGTGAAACAAAAAGACGGGGTAGTTAATAACATCAATATTAAAAATATCACGATACTTTAATATAATAACAATTGAGCGGGGCTTTTCCCGCTTTTTTATGTAAAGCCTGTCATTGCGAAGAGCGAAGCGATGAAGCAATCTAAAAAAGTACTTCGTCAAAATGACAAATTAATTGATCATCTTTGCTGGACAAAGCACCTTTACGCACGAAAAATATTTTCAATAATTTCAAAAAAACATTATGCAGTTTGCTTTAAAAAACAAAGAGCAACTGTTTCAAAAAATCTAAATATTTAGGAGCCTGTTTAAATTTATTGGAAAGCGCAAAGACGCAAGATTTGATAATAGTTCTCTATTTTTAAGACGCAAAGAGAAAATCAAAGATTTTCTTTTATAATGCTGATGATCAATTTTATCGAAGATAAAATCCTTGCGCCTTAAAGCGTATCGTTGAACAATTTTGCGCCTTTGCGAAAAACCAATTATGAAATTCATATTTATTAATTTTTAAACAGGCTCTAAATCTTTTAAAATCTTTAATCTTTCAATTTTTAATAATTATTTTTGCAACAAATTATTCATATGCAAAATTATTTAGAATTCGATTTCAGGATTTCTCCACTTCAGCCTTGGAACGAAATATTAATGGCAGAACTTATCGAGATAGGTTTCGACAGTTTTACAGAAGAAATTCATGGTATTTTAGGATATATTCAGAAAGATCTTTTCAACGAAGAAGATCTAAAAGCTTTACCGCTTTTCCAAAATAACGAAGTAAAAATAGAATACACTTTCATCGAAATGCCCAATATCAACTGGAATGAAGAATGGGAAAAGAATTTTGAACCAATCAACATTGACGATAAAGTTTTGATCAGGGCAGAATTTCATGAATCTGTGGAAGGAATGCACGAAATCATCATTCAGCCAAAAATGTCTTTTGGAACAGGGCATCATCCTACAACGCATCTGATGATCCAGCAAATGATGGATATCGATTTTAAGGACAAAAAAGTTTTAGATATGGGTTGCGGAACTTCAGTTTTGGCAATTTATGCAAAACAGATCGGAGCCGGAGATACAAAAGCCATCGATATTGACGAATGGTCGGTTGAAAATTCGAAAGAAAATGCAGAAAGAAATAATGTTGAATTGGATATCGAACAGGGAACTGCAGATAATTTGGGAARAGAAAATTACGATATAATTTTGGCAAATATCAACAGAAATATTTTGATTTCAGACATCCCGACATACGTTTCTGTATTGAATGAAGGCGGAAAATTATTGCTTTCAGGATTGTGCTTCTTCGATGTAGATGATATTCTGGAAGTTTGTAAAGAAAATAATTTAGAACTGAAAAAGAAATTGCAGCGTGAAGAATGGGTAAGTTTATTGCTTGAAAAATAAAGCCATAATTTTTTAGCCTCAACCTCAACCTTAACCTAATCAAAATGAAACCATTCATCTCCGTTTTATTTTTATGCCTCATTCAGTTTTTTTCTGCACAGGAAGAAGATTATGAGTATGCAAACGGAGTTTTTCAGTTTGAAGAAAATAAAACGCAGAAAATTTTTACCGACTTTACGAGAATCAGGCAGTCACCAAATGTTAATGCTCAAATTCTGGATTCCTTACAAACGAATCAGCCGGTTTTGGTTCTTAAAAAAGATGAAACCATCCTAAAATTGGGAGAAAGAAGAGCCAATTGGTATAAAATATCATATCAGAAAGGCGATAAAACTTTTGAAGGCTATGTTTGGGGCGGGAATCTTTGTGTAGGTTACAGATCTAAAAACGGATATGATTTTCTTTTCGGTCTAACGAAAACTATCAATAAGAAAAATCCTGACTTTGACGGAACTATTCAGCAAAATATTGCAGCCATCAAAATGCTTGAAAGAAATACTTTGATTGATGAAGTTTCTTTTGATACCGGTTCTGGCGAAAGTCTGAGCTACGCAACTTTTACTATTGAGAGCAATCATAAGCTGAAAAACGTAGAGTTCACTTTAAAAGCTATGGTTTCAGGAGAAGCCTGCGGAATTGCGAGTTACGATCAGTATGTTTTGGTGAAAGATAAAAAAATGATTACGCTTCCTCAATTAATGAACGTGGGAGATGCAGATGTTTATTATCACAGCGAGACATTTGTTTTTCCGAACGATAAAGGCGGAATTCCCAATGCTTTTATTTTTAGAATGGAAGAGATGGAAAAAGATGAAAAAGATCGAGAAAAGAAGAATAACGCATCAAAAACCTATCTTTGGAACGGCGATTCTTATCGACAGAAATAATTTTAATTATAAACTATAAAGCCACTGTATATTTATAGTGGTTTTTAAAAAATACATACTTGGTAAGATTCATTGGGAAAATGGTTTTGAAAATATAATAGGAGAAGTCGGAAGAGATTATTTACCAAAAGAAGATGTTGTAGATGAAAATCTTAAATCAATAAAAGAGTTGAAATTAACTCATGTTTTTCAAGTGAGTCACATTTATACAATTCATACATTCTTAGATGATGAAAGAATAATTGGAGTATTTTTAGATGAGAACACAGCTAATAAAGTTGTTGATAATCTTAAAGTAAAAAAAGGATTTATAGATCATCAGAAAGACTTTATAATTGGAAGATTTACTTTGAATAATCAATTATGGACCTCTGGGTTTTAAATGATATTTATTGGATATAAAACAAAAAAACTCACAATAAAAATTGTGAGTTTTAAGTGAGCGCGAAAGGATTCGAACCTTTGACCGTCTGCTTAGAAGGCAGATGCTCTATCCAGCTGAGCTACGCACCCATTTGTAATTTTTGAAAATTACTAAAGCTTTAAGCAATTGTATTCAGCTTTGACCGTTCCGAGAGTCGGAATGCTCTATCGCTGAATTATCCTATTGAATAATTTTGAAAAAATTATCGAAAACAGTCGGGGCGGCAGGATTCGAACCTGCGACCTCCTGGTCCCAAACCAGGCGCGATGACCGGACTACGCTACGCCCCGATTAAAGGTCATCTTTTTTAACAAGAATTACCTTGTTTTTTGTGGGTGCAAAGATAGAATATTTTTCTGTAAATCAAAATAAAATTTAAAATAATTTTAAATGAATTTTTGCTGTTTACTGTTTGGTTAATTTTACTTTACTAATAATCATTGTTTTAGATAGATCTAAAAAATGAAAAATAAAATCAATTTTATTCTTTTAAATGCTTATAAATTCCTGTGTTTGCAATTTTATATGGAGTTAAGAAATTTTAATTTAGGTTTTAAAATTAAAATTGGAATGCCCAAATTTTAAAAAATATATTTAATAAGAATTTCTTTGAGAAAAAATCTAAATTTGACGAAATGAAAAGTGAATATTATTAGTGCAAATATTCATCACAGTAAATTGAATCTGAAAAATATAATTAATTTTAGAAACAAAAAAACTCACAATAAAATGGTGAGTTTTAAGTGAGCGCAAAAGAAATGGCTTTGCCGAATCTTCGATTTCGAACCTTTGACCATTCCGATTAATCGGGATGCTCTCTATCCAGTTGGATTCTTAATTAATTTAAGAATTTTGATTTACTTTTCCATGATTTAAAGATTTAGGATAAATTGTGTATCACAAAACACATGGAATTAATGCAAACAAAAAAAACTCACAATAAAAATTGTGAGTTTTGTGTGAGCGCGAAAGGATTCGAACCTTTGACCGTCTGCTTAGAAGGCAGATGCTCTATCCAGCTGAGCTACGCACCCATTTGTAATTTTGAGAAAATTATCGAAAACAGTCGGGGCGGCAGGATTCGAACCTGCGACCTCCTGGTCCCAAACCAGGCGCGATGACCGGACTACGCTACGCCCCGAAAATATTATTTAATAAAAAGAAAAAGCGGAGGGTAAGGGATTCGAACCCTTGCGACACTTTCGCGTCGACAGTTTAGCAAACTGCTCCATTAACCACTCTGGCAACCCTCCTTTATTCTTTATTTTTTAATGATCGTTGTTCTGTTATTGCGAGTGCAAATATAGAATAGATTTCTTTATTTACCAAATAAAATTCAGAAAAAAATTGTGTATTTTTACACTGATAAACGATTAAAAAAGTAAACTAATGCGTAAAACATTATATATCATCGGCTTAAGTGTTTTCGTTTTTTCGTGTACCTCACAAAAAAATATTAAAAAAAACACCTACCGTCCCAAAACACCTGTCACACAGCCAAAAACTGCAACTAAACCTGTTACTCCGGAAAAAATTAAACCCCAAATTAAAAAAGAAAGCGGTGTAGAATTTTTCACTGCAAATATTGCAGACGCAACCAAAAATGACAACACAGCAAGCTACGGATCTATTGTTTCGGCAAAACCTGCAGGATATAAGGTGGTAAAAACATATTTCCCGGCTATTGCACAAAATTTCAGACAAAAATATCTTATTCTTCATTACACCGTTTTATCGGACGACAAATCTGTGACGGTTCTTACTCAACAAGGAGTTAGCGCACATTATCTGGTTAATAATTTAGGAGATAATGAAATCTATCAATTGGTTGACGAAAACAAACGTTCTTATCACGCAGGAGTAAGTGCGTGGCGCGCAGATAAAAACTTAAACGATACTTCAATTGGAATTGAGATTGTAAATATGGGTTATACTGCAGATGCAAGCGGTGTGAAAACATTTCAGCCGTTTAGCGATGATCAGATCAAAAAAGTGGCGGCTTTGGCAAAAGATATTGTAACGAGATATCAGATTCCTGCAACCAATGTTTTGGCTCATTCGGATATTGCCCCAACAAGAAAGCAAGATCCTGGTCCGCAATTTCCATGGAAAAAATTGTATGACGAATATCAGATCGGAATGTGGTATGACGAAGCTACAAAGCAAAACCTTCTTACTGAGGCACAAAATGATGTTTCAACGAGATATAATGATGCGCCGTTCATCTTTTTGGTGCAGACTGCATTGCAGAAGTTTGGCTACGAAATTTTTCCTAACGGAAAATGGGATGATGCTACCAAAAAAACAATCGAAGCATTGCAGTATCACTTCAGACCTCAAAACTATGACGGGATCATGGATGCCGAAACATGGGCAATTCTTCAGGCTTTAAATCAAAAATATCCAGCAAAATAAATTTTAAAGCGCATCTTCAGGGTGCGTTTTTTAAATACAATAATTAAACTATTAAATAATATTTAATGGAAAATTTCAGAAAAGAAAGTGATCTACTCGGTGAATTAAACGTACCAATAAACGCTTACTATGGAGTGCAGACTCAGCGGGCAATAGATAATTTTAAAATTTCAGGACAGCTTTTATCATCATATCCGGAATTTATCAAAGGTTTGGCTTACGTAAAAAAAGCGGCTGCCAAAACCAATTATGAATTAGGTCTTTTAGATCAGGATTTATACTTTAAAATTGCAGAAACGTGTGATGAGTTGATTAATGGACAACTGCATAACGAATTTCCGGTAGATATGATTCAGGGTGGGGCAGGAACTTCGATTAATATGAACGCCAACGAAGTTATTGCCAACCGGGTTTTAGAAAAATTAGGAAAAAATAAAGGTGAATACGAATTCTGTTCGCCAAACGATCACATCAATCTTTCACAATCTACCAACGATGCGTATCCTACAGCAATCAAAATGGGATTGTTGCATAT
>NZ_JBFRGA010000154.1:0-16963 GCF_052115105.1 Chryseobacterium sp. 2TAF14 | reverse complement strand
AGCAACATAATCACACATTTCTTCCACACTTTCCATTCTATGGGTTGAAAGAATAATTGTCGTCCCGTTATTTTTAAGTTCGATGATCTGATCTTTAATTAAATTGGCATTCACCGGATCAAAACCTGAGAACGGTTCATCCAAAATCAAAAGATGAGGTCTGTGAAGAACGGTTACCACAAACTGTATTTTCTGAGCCATTCCTTTTGACAGTTCAGACAGCTTTTTCTTCCACCATTGATCGATGTTTAGTTTCTCAAACCATTTTTTTGCCTCGTTCAGCGCGTCGCTTTTCTTCATTCCTTTCAGCTCGCCAAAGTAAAGAATCTGATCTCCAACGCTCATATTTTTATAAAGACCACGTTCTTCCGGCATATAACCGATATCTTTAATATGATTTGGGTTTAGTTTTTCTCCGTTGATTAAAACCTCTCCCGAATCTGCCTGTGTAATCTGATTGATAATTCGGATGAATGAAGTTTTTCCTGCTCCGTTTGGTCCCAGAAGGCCATAAATACTTCCTTTCGGAACGTGTATGCTAAAATCGTCTAATGCGGTCTTTTTCCCTGCATTGTAGGTTTTAGTAATATGTTCAGCTTTTAGCATTAAAATTGTTTTTTACAATTGGTTATGAAATGTCCCGAAAGTTACGGAATAATTGAAAAAAAATAAGCTAAAAGAAAAAATCCTGATGATTATCAGGATTTGAATATTATTGTTTTACTATTTGAGTAACCTTTTGCGTATTGTCGCTCAGAATATATCTTATCAGATATTTTCCGGGTTTCAGTCTCTGGATATTGATCTCAGCACTGTTGCTGTTTATATTGTAGTTGGCAACCTGAGTTCCGAGTATAGAGTAAAAAGAAACGTTCTTAATTTTTAATGAAGAATCTTTCGCTTTCACCATCAAAAAGTCTTTTGCAGGATTAGGATATGCTGTAAGCACACCGTCATCAGATTTCTGAGAAGTGGAAGCTGGCTCTTTTATCTGTGCTTTTAAATTACCAGAAAACCCGATAGAAGCGCCAATAAATATAAATAAAAGTAAAAGTTTTTTCATCAACGATATATTTGCTTAAATATTACTAACAAAAATAATAAATTCTATAATTCTCTGCAATAGTTTTTTGTAGAACTTATATTAAATTTGCAATAAATTATTCAAAAAGTATTCCAAAGATGATATATTCTAGAAACAGAAGATTAAGAGTGAATGAATCGATGAGAGGTTTGGTAAGAGAATGCAGTCTTTCAGTGAACGATTTTGTAATGCCTATTTTCGTAATGGAGGGTGAAAATAAGGAAGAAGCCATCGCTTCAATGCCCGGAATTTTCAGGAGAAGCATCGATCTTACGGTGAAAGAATGTAAAGAGTTATTTTCTTTAGGCGTGAAAGCGGCCAATCTTTATATGAAAGTTTCTGACGACCTGAAGGACAACACAGGAAAAGAAGCGTGGAATAAAAACGGTTTAATGCAAAACACCATCAAAGCAATCAAAGATGCTGTTCCTGAAATGGTAATCATGCCCGATGTTGCGTTAGATCCTTACTCCATTTATGGTCACGACGGAATTATAGAAAACGGGAAAATTGTGAATGATGCAACTAACGAAGCTTTGGCAAAAATGGCAGTGTCACATGCTGAAGCCGGAGCTGACATTGTGGCGCCAAGTGACATGATGGATGGCAGAGTTTTGGCAATTCGTGAAGCTTTGGAAGAAAGCGGTTTTCATGATGTGGGAATTTTAAGCTATGCTGCAAAATATGCAAGTTCGTTTTACGGACCATTCAGGAGTGCTTTAGACAGCGCTCCAAAAGACAATATGGAAATTCCGAAAGATAAAAAAACGTATCAGATGGATTTTCACAATTCCCGTGAAGCTTTGAACGAAGTTTTTAAAGATGTGGAAGAAGGTGCAGATATTATTATGATCAAACCGGGGCTTCCGTATTTAGATATTGTGGCAAAAGTGCGTGAAGCGATTGATCTGCCGATTGCGGTTTACAATGTAAATTTTTAACTCATAACTAAAAAGCTATTCCACATCAAAGTTTTTTCCTTTTACAAATTTTGCTGCAAAAGGAGCCTGATTTCCGGAATATTTTAAAACGAAATGTTTTTTTGTATCGGTATCAACTTTAGCTTCTACATTCACGTTTGTAGTCTGAAAACTTACGTCCAGGCCAACTCCCGATTCTTTTTCAAGGAAAATTTCTACACTTTCTGCATAAAATAAAGAGATACTCAGGTAATTAAACTTAATGTTTTTGCGGTAAGTTTTAGATTTTGACTGCGTAAATTCGGAATAACTTTTCAGGATTTCAATTCCTGGCGAATCGATATTGGTGATTCTCGATTTTGTAACTCCATTTACACGGATGGAAAAATTTTTTGCATTATTAATATTTCCGTTAATTCCGATGTTAAATAAAGAAGGTAAAGACAAGCCGTATTCGATCATACTGTCTTTAGTAAATTCAAAATCAGGAATTAATGCCGTATGTTTCGGAGTATTTAATAATTGATTTTTTACTGTATTCAATTGTTCACCTGAAAATAGATAACCGATCAGATTGTTATTTGTTGTACGCCAGTTTCTGCCGTTCCACTCGTAGATTTCACAAAGTAAGGTATCGGTTGATGAATGGGGAAGAAGATCAATATCCTGCCATTTAAAAACTTCTTTTGCGTACGGTCTTCTGTTGACCAGGTTGATTCCCAGATCCAGCGCCATCAAGTCGCTTAATTGTTGATTGTTTTGCATAATTATTATTTGTAATTGGTTGTTTAAAATTAAATAAAAAATACCGAAACCCATATTATTTTATTATCACAATGCAAATGGATTTTAAAAATCGGGTAACAGCTTTCCTCATAAATATTTTCTGAAGGTTTTGTTGGTTTAAACTTATCTAAAAACATTTGTCAGCATAATTTTAAAAAAGTAATTTAGTCTTTTTAAACCGCCATGATTTTTATGGTTTTTAAGAACAACAAAAATTTATGAAAATATATACTAAAACAGGAGATAAAGGTCAGACCGCTTTATACGGCGGAACAAGAGTTTCAAAAGCCAGCGCAAGAGTTGACAGCTACGGAAACATTGATGAGCTGAATTCTTTTATCGGGATTTCTAAAAGTCATATTACTGACGAAGAAGTTTTAAAACAACTAAAAAAAATCCAGTTTGATTTGTTTACAGTAGGCTCAGAAGCGGCAACACCGGTTGATAAGCTGATGTTGGCCAACGGAAAATCACGTCTTCCTCTTATTATTTCTGAAGCCGAAATTGAAGAGCTGGAAAACTGGATGGATGCTTTTGATGAAAAATTAGAGCCGCTTCAATATTTTATCCTTCCCGGAGGTGGAAAATCGGCGACTTTTTTACATGCAGCACGTACAATCTGCCGAAGAGCAGAGCGTTCTCTGGTTTTTTTGAATGAGTCTGAAGAAGTTCGTCCCGAATTGATCAAATATCTGAACCGACTTTCAGATTATCTTTTTGTTTTAGCAAGATATATTTCTAAAATCAATAACGAACCGGAAGAATACTGGAATCCGAATGAAAGGTAAAGTTCTTCTTTTCATCAACGGCACTGCGCCAAAATCTTTTCCCGATCTAGAAAATTATGACCTGATTGCCTGTTCTGACGGAGCTTTTCATTATTTAAAAGAGCTTAATTTTCCGTTGGAAAAGCTTGATTTTATTTCCGGTGATTTTGATTCTCATTCAGGTTCGGATGAAGATATTTATCAGGAAAAATTCATTCACACTCCTGATCAGGAAAGGACAGATTTTTACAAGGCTTTAGAAATTATTTTAGAAAAAGGCTATAAAAACGTTGATGTTTTTGGCGGAAGTGGAGGAGAGCAGGATCATTTTTTGGGAAACCTTACGGTTGCTTTTGGTTTTAAAGACCAGATGAATATCAAATTTTATGATGAATTTTCTGAATATTATTTTATTCCTAAAAAATTTACAATTACGAATGTTAAAGACAGGATCATTTCGCTTTACCCTTTTCCGTTTGCTGAAAATATCACAACTAAAGGTCTGAAGTGGACTCTAAAAAACGAAGATGCAAATATGACAACCGATATGCTTACCCGTAATTTTGCGGCGGATGATGAAGTTTCTATTGAATATGAAAAAGGTGATCTATTATTTTTTGCAGGAAAAAAAAGGTTCTGATTCTTTTTTAAAGCTTTTAACAGGACTTAAAATTATGTAAAATATTAAATTTCAGAAGCTACGATAAAATCAAACTTTAAGAAAATTTTAAATCAAAAAACCAAACTTTTTTAGCAATTTTGCATTCTTAATTACTCGTTCAAAAAATGAAAATAAAATACTCGGAACTTATTGATCAGACATTGTATTTTCCAACCGAAGAATTCAATGTTTCTGAGAACAATTTGTCTTTTCACGATATTCCTCTGATGGATGTTGTTGAGAAGTTTGGAACGCCTCTTAAGGTAAGTTACCTCCCGAAGATTTCTCAGAATATTCAGAAAGCAAAAGGCTGGTTTAAGGAAGCTTTTGAGAAAATCGATTACAAAAAAAACTACAGATACTGTTACTGTACAAAATCCAGCCATTTCAAATTTGTGATTGAAGAAGCTTTGAAGAACGATATTTCTATCGAAACCTCTTCGGCTTATGATATGGATATTGTAAAATCGCTTTACACAGAAGGTAAAGTTGATAAAAATATTGAAGTGATCTGCAACGGTTTTAAGACCGATGATTATCTGGCGAAAATTTCAGATATGATCAACAGTGGTTTTGAAAATATCACTCCGATTCTTGATAATTATCGTGAACTAGATAAGCTGACTGAAAGCATCGACACAACTTTCGACATCGGAATCAGAATTGCTTCTGAAGAAGAGCCGAAATTCGAATTTTATACCTCAAGATTAGGAATCGGATATAAAGATATTATTCCATATTACAGTCAGAAAATTGCAGAACATCCGAATGCAAGACTGAAAATGCTTCACTTTTTCATTAATACCGGAATCAAAGACACGGCTTATTATTGGAATGAATTATATAAATGTCTTCGTGTTTATGCACGTTTGAAGAAGATTGCTCCGGAAGTGAATTCACTAAATATCGGTGGTGGTTTCCCAATCAAAACTTCTTTGAATTTCGATTACGATTATCAGTATATGGTGGAAGAAATCGTTTCGCAAATTAAAAAATTCTGTGAAGAGGAAGGAGTAGAAGAACCTAATATTTATACTGAATTTGGAAGCTTTACCGTAGGAGAAAGTGGTGCAAATTTGTATAAAATCATTTCCCAAAAACGTCAGAACGACAGAGAAAAGTGGAATATGATCGACTCGTCTTTTATGACAACGCTTCCCGATACATGGGCGATTTCTAGACACTTTATCATGCTACCGTTAAACCGTTGGGAAGATTCTTACGAAAGAGTTTTCTTGGGCGGACTAACTTGTGATTCTGATGATTATTACAACTCTGAACAACATACCAACGCAATCTATTTGCCTGTTTTCAGCGATACAAAACCTTTATACATCGGTTTTTTCCATACAGGAGCGTATCAGGAAACAATCGGTGGTTATGGTGGAGTTCATCACTGTTTAATGCCTCAACCCAGACATATTTTGATTCAGAAAGATGAAAACGGAGAGTTTCAATATGAAATTTTCAGAGAAAGACAGGAGCCTGAAGATATTTTGAAATTATTAGGCTATCAATAGTCATTGCATTTTCTTCAATAGGAACGGGCTTTAGCCCGTTTAACAAAAAATAAAATCAAATTGGCTTTAGCCAAAACATTAATATAAAGCTCTCCGAATTGGAGAGCTCTCATATTTTAAAAATGTTTAGAGATTTTATCGATTTCTATTTCTGAATAATCTGATACCACAATATTCGCCAAACCATAATCCTGATTGTGAGAATGAAAACTTTTATAAGCCGCACAAAAAATATTGGCTCTGTGCGCTGCTAAAATTCCGTTGGTGGAATCTTCAATCACCATAGCTGATGAAGCAACGATTAATTTAACATTGTTTTCATAATAATGCTCAATCAGTTTTCTCACTCCGGGAATTAAATCAAAGTCGGCATCGTTGTAAAAATAATCTTTGAAATAAGTCCGCTTGATATCGGTAAGATGTTCGTGTGTTTTATCGATATTAAATTTTTCAATTAAAGTATTGCAGGTTTTTTTTGTAGAATAACCGGTGAAAGAGGTGTAAAGATCTTCTGAAACTTCAATTTCAAGGTCATTAAACATTGAGAAGTAAGCTTTTCTGTGCAACGGTTCTGTGTCAACAATTACCCCATCCATATCGAAAAGCACAGCTTTTAAAGACATAAATTTTATTTTGTGCAAAATTAAGGTTTTATTATTTAAAGATTAAAGATTAAAGATTAAATGATTTAAAACTTAAAACTCATAATTTATAACTCATAACTTTAATACTTACAATTTCTTCTTCTTATCTTTGCCGATAATATTTCAATCTTTAAATCATTTAATTTTTAATCATAAATTATGAAAACATACGCAGGAATTCCTGAAGAAAATGCTTCATTAGAAAATTCAAAAGTAGTTTTAGTAACCGTTCCTTACGACGGAACTTCAACTTGGGGAAAAGGTGCAGACAAAGGTCCGGAATTATTCCTTGATGCTTCTGAAAATATGGAATTGTATGACATCGAAACAGGAACTGAGCCTTATCTTGAAGGAGTTTATCTGGCTGGAGAAGTTTCTGAAAATTCTACGCCTGAAGCAATGACGGAAGCGGTTTATCAGAAAACAAAAGAGCTTTTAGCAACAGATAAATTATTTACGCTTTTCGGTGGAGAACATTCAGTTTCTATTGGTTCGATTCGTGCGGTTGGAGAAAAATTTGAAAATCTAACAGTTTTACAATTAGATGCTCATACAGATTTACGTCCTGAATTTCACGGTTCTACTTCCAATCACGCTTGTGCGGTTTTTGAAGCGAATCAGAAACATAATTTAGTACAGGTGGGAATCCGTTCAATGGATGTTGAAGAAGCGCAATATTTACCGGAAGGAAGAGTGTTTTTTGCGCACGAAATTGCAAATAATGACAACTGGGTAAATGATGTTTTAGAGAAAGTTTCTGGAAATGTGTATATTACCATCGATTTGGATGCTTTTGATCCGTCAATTGCTCCATCAACAGGAACTCCGGAACCAGGTGGTTTGCAATGGTATCCAACATTGGAATTATTAAGAAAAGTTTTCGAAAAATGTAATGTTGTGGCTTTTGATATTGTTGAATTAATGGATTCTGCATATTCAAAACCAAGTGCATTCTTAGCAGCAAAACTGTATTATAAAATGTTGGCGTATTATCACATCAACAAAGATTAAATTTCTTTGCAAACTGATTTAACAAGCAAAAAAATAAACACATAAGTGACATTAGAGTTTTAATCTGATCATGCATATTTAGAACACAAAGATTTTGAAAATCTTTGATTTCTCTCATGTGTTCTAAATATTTTCAAGTATTATAAAACTAATGTGACTTATGTGTTAAAAATAGTTTATAAAGTTTTAAAATTCCGCAAGAAACGGATTTTTTCTTTCAGATTTTCTTTGGAAATTTGTGATACAAAACCATATGAAATGTTCATACAAGACGAAATAGATTATCACAGAATTGCCAAAGCGATAGAATTTATTCAGAGCAATTTTAAGCTTCAGCCCAATTTGGATGAGGTTGCTGAAAAGGTAAATTTAAGTCCGGCACATTTTCAAAGAATATTTACTGATTGGGCAGGAACGAGTCCGAAGAAATTTTTACAGTTCATAAGCCTTGAACATGCAAAAAGTTTACTGAAAGAAGAAAAATCAACATTGTTTGATGCAGCATTAGAGACCGGACTTTCAAGTACAAGCAGATTGCACGATTTGTTTGTGAAAATTGAAGGAATGTCGCCTGCAGAATATAAAAACGGCGGAAAAAATTTAAATATTAATTATAATTTTTCTGAAAGCCCTTTTGGAAAAATCATTACAGCTTCCACAGAAAAAGGCGTGTGTTATATGGCTTTTGAAGAAGATCAAGAAAATGCATTGAGAGATTTACAAAATAAATTTCCCAATGCATCTTTTTTTGAAAAACAGGATGATTTTCAGCAAAATGCTTTGTCGATTTTCAATAAAGACTGGTCGAAACTTAATAACATAAAACTACATTTAAAAGGAACAGACTTTCAGCTTAAAGTTTGGGAAAGTTTACTTAAAATTCCATTAGGAAAACTTTCAACATACGGAAATTTAGCTCATGAAATTGGACGTCCAAGAGCGTCAAGAGCAGTAGGAACGGCTATTGGTAGCAATCCTGTTGCGTTTTTAATTCCTTGTCATCGTGTGATACAGTCTTCAGGAAAAATTGGTGGTTATATGTGGGGAAGTGACAGAAAACAATTGATTATCGGTTGGGAAAGTGCAAAAATTTATTCTGATGATTCTATCATGCTTTAATTATTTTTCTCCCACAGATTTGCGCAGATTTTCACAGATTTTTAGTGTTCATTAGTGAAAAAAAATTGTGTGATTTGTGTTTAAATTAAAAAGACAATGTCTAAGATGTTTATGAAACGATTTCTTAGTGTTATTAGTGAAAAATATTTGTGTAATTTGTGTTTAAATATTTAATCTATAAACAATTTTAACTGATGAGTTTGTTCGACGAAATTCAAAATTTTCCCATCAATATTCTTCCTAAAGACGGAGTTGCAGAATATTACGGTAAAATTTTTTCTGATGCTGAATGTGAAAAATATTATCAATATTTATTCAACCAAATTCCTTGGGAAAATGATGAAGCGGTGATTTTCGGAAAACTGATTTACACAAAAAGAAAAGTTTCATGGTTTGGCGAAAAAGAATTTGAATACACTTATTCCAACCGAACAAAATATGCAAAACTCTGGACTCCGGAATTATTAGAACTCAAACAAAAATGCGAAGAAGCTTCAGGTGAAACTTACAATTCATGTCTCCTGAATTTATACAGCGATGGAAGCGAAGGAATGGCGTATCACAGCGACGGCGAAAAAGATTTGAAAAAACACGGCGCAATCGCATCCCTGACTTTCGGAGCGGAAAGAAAATTTTCTTTTAAACATAAAATTTCCAAAGAAAGAATCGACATTCAGCTTGAAAACGGAAGTTTATTGGTGATGAAAGGAACTACCCAGGAAAATTGGCTGCATCGACTTCCACCGACTACAAAAGTAAAAACTCCGAGAGTGAATTTGACTTTCCGAACGATTGAAGAATAAACTTTTTCACAAAGATTTTATTATATAGTTTGTCATTCCGACGAAGGAGGAATCTCTATAATTGAATGAGATTCTTCATTCCGTTTCACTTCATTCAGAATGACAAATCAACTCTTGATTTTTTTCAATTACACATAAATTTTAAAAGAGATTAATTCAAAAATCTGCGCCATCTGCAAAATCAGCGAGAGTATAAAAAAAAAACTGTTCAGACCGAACAGCTTTTAAATTTATTTCAAAACCTCAACTTCAATCGAAGAATCTTCAAAAACTTTTATAAATGCTTTGGTATAATCTTCTTTTGTCGCAAAATTCGGATTGTCTAAAAACTTCTGCGGGTTAATAGCAAACAACGGGAACCATGTCGAAGAAATCTGAATCTGAATTTTATGTCCTTTTTTAAAAGTGTGAACGACATCCTGTAACCTGAAATTGACTGCCGTTTTCTGATTGGGAACTAAAGCTTCCCCTTTTTCTCTGGAATTTCTGAATCTTGCGGGCATAATTTCACTTCTTACCATCTGATGATAATTTCCGTAAATTACGCCCTCTTTCTTTTCGGCTGGCTTAAAATCTTCAGGATAAACATCAATTAATTTTACTGCAAAATCAGCATCTGTTGACGTGGAAGCGATATTTAATTTAGCTAAAATTTCTCCTGCAAAAGTCATGTCTTCGGCTAAAACATCTGTTGTAAAAGTTAAAACATCGGGTCTTCCGACAGCAAATCTCTGATCTTCCGACATGTAGTTTCTTGGAGTGAACCCGTTAAAATCTTTCAGATTGTCAGAGCTTAAAACCGGATTGTTCGGATTACTGTAATATTCTGAAAATCCTTGTTCTGCAGTATTTTTTAAAGTTCTGTTTGCTAAATAAAAGCTGATTTTCTTCGCTTCTTTAGGCGGGTAAGTAGCAAATTCACGCCATTGTTTTGCTCCGGTGTCGTACATCAAAGCTTCCGGCAAACCTGCATCCTGTTTTGTATTTCCTTTTAAATAATGATTAAAAAATTTTGTTTCAATATTTCTCTGATAATAGGTTGCAATGCTGTCTCCGAAATAGATCTGATTATGAAAATGCTTTCCTTCTTCTCTTCCCCAACCTCCATGAGAAAATGGTCCCATTACAATGGTGTTTTTAGCTTTCGGACTTGTTTTTTCAATCGTTTTATAAATATTTAAAGGTCCTGAAAGATCTTCTGCATCAAACCAGCCACCAACTGTCATTACTGCATGATTAATGTTTTTCAGATGTTGTAATAAGCCTCTTTTCTGCCAGAATTCATCGTAGTTTGGATGGTTCATAATTTCAGTCATAAAGAAATTGTTTTTGTAATATTTCTCATAACCGTCTTTTAAAGTTCCCATATCGCGATAGAATTTTAAACCGTCTTCAGAAGTTGCTTTGATCATAGAATCACCGTACCAGGCTTTATTTTCAGGTTTCGTTTTCTGCACTCCGAAAACAGGAAAGGTTTTAAAATAGCCCAACATAAATCTTCCGTTATGAAGAAAATCGTCATTCCAGAAATCTGAAATCGGAGCTTGTGGAGAAGATGCCACCAAAGCAGGATGTTGTGCTAAAGTTCCTACAGCCGTGTAAAATCCCGGGTATGAAGTTCCGAACTGGCCTACTTTTCCGTTGTTGTATTTGATGTTTTTAATTAAATATTCTATCGTGTCGTAAGTATCGGTACTTTCGTCAACATCTTTTTTGGTTTTTCTTTCAACCTGCGGCGTCATATTGGTGAAAATTCCTTCACTCATGTATCTTCCGCGAACATCCTGATACACAAAGATATATTTTTCATTCATCAGATATTTATTCGGGCCGAGACTTCTTCTGTATTCATTTTCACCGTAAGGCGCAATGCTGTAGCAGGTTCTCTGCATCAGAAAAGGGTATTTGTTTTTATTTGAAATATCTTTCGGAATGTAAACTGCCGTAAATAATTTTGTGCCGTCACGCATCGGAATATAAAACTCCTGTTTGGTAAAATTGTCTTTTACATAGGTGTCTTGTGGCTGATTCTGAGCATTTCCAAAGATGAAAAGCAAAATAAAAAGTATTGAGAAAATATTCTTCATAGATGAAATTTGACGTAAATTTAGAGATAATAATCTATGTTTTCAAAAAAACGAAAACAACAAGAATATCTTCTATTATTTTGATATTCATTGATCTTTTTCTATACCTATTTTTTGGTAGTATTTCTAAGACATTCTGGCTAAATATTTTATTTTTTTTAATAAAAAATCTCTCAGGTGACTTTAGTCACCGTGTTTTTTTATTTGCATACTGTACTTTTGAAATGAGATTAATAACAGATTATAATATGATTGATTTATTATTAATATCAAAAAACAGATGTGAAAATTAGCTTATTGTTTAATTAAATAAAAAAAACGTTATGAAAAAAAAATTATTTTTATTTTTAATTGGTGTATCCATTTCCGGATTTGCGCAGGCTCAGAATGTTATCACTGAGAATTTCGAAACATTCACACTAGGAAATTTAGTTCCGGATGCTTCAGGTACACTCGGTCAAAGCAGCTTTTTTGCAAACAAAGGTTTGGTTTCAGATTATCAGGTTGTTTCTATAGATGCGGCTCATGGAAATTCTATACAGGTAAAGAGTGGTATAGATAATACGGAAAATAGCGACAGATATGCTTTTAAAAATATTGCAGTTACGGCATCGCCAGAAAATAATATTACTAAAGTTTCTTTAGAAATCTTTACCGGAATGAATAACGGAAACGGAATTACTGAATTTATTTTGTATGATGCTAATAATGTAGGGATTGTAGGAATTGGCTATGATTACGAATCGAAACAAATTGTAGGAAAAGGCAGATTCGTTCTTTTGGGGCAGCAGCAGCCGTTTTTTGCGACTGTAGTAATGCCAAATGGACCAGGAAATACACAATACTCCCCAAATACTTGGGTTTCGGTATCTTTTTCATACGATAAAAGCACTGGAGCCTTTTTATGGACAAATCCTGATGGAACCTTTTTCTATCCTGATAACACTGTGGTTCCGGTTGCGGGACTTACACCGGTTAAATTTTCTATCGGTGCTAAAGCCAACATTAAAAAGGCTGTTTCAAAAAATGAAACAGCCTTTTTTTATTTAAAAATCTTAATTACGCTTTCAAATATCTTGAGTAAGCATAACCTTCCTGTCCGTCGGCAGTTTTTACTTTCCACCAATCGTCTGAAGTTTGTTCTACTAAAGTTACAGAAGCACCTTTCGCTGCTTTTCCTACAACAGCAGCTTCCGTAGAAGGTTCTTGTCTGATGTTTAGATTAGAATCTTCAGTAGCAACCGTCAGATTTGCACCTGCAGCAAGACCTGCAACTTGCACGTCGATATTAATATCTGAAGCAGAATAAGTAGAATCAATTGCTCCTAAAGCATTCCAGACTGCGTCTTTTGAAGCTGTATTTGATGCGCTTCCGGAAACATAAAGAATTCCGTCCTGCTCCTGAACCTGTAGGTTTGAAATACCTGCAGACTGAGCCGCAGAAACCACACTTGAATATTTATCTTGTAATGTGCTCATCTTTAATTATTTTACCACTAAGTTATTGTTATATTTTCCAATCTTTAAAGCATCTACCGATTCTTTAATTTTTCTGGCCTGAGTTGAAGATACATTTCCTGTAAGCGTCAATTCGTTGTTTACTACCTCAACTTTCACAGAAGGGAAATCTTTTACAGCATCCTGTACTTTTTGCTGAACGGCAGGATCTACAATCGAAGCAGTTTCTACAGGCGGTGGTGGAGGTGGAACAGATTCTACCGTAGACATATCGTGCACATCTTTTATTCCTTTAATTTCTTTCAGGGATTTTATGGCAGCGTCTTTTTCAGCCTGGGTTGCAAAGGTTCCCCCAAGATGGGCAACCCCTTCTTTTACTTCAATAGTTGCAGTGGGACTTGCTGTTACTACAGTTGTTGCCTGCGTCTGAAGCTCGGCATCAGAAACCGTTTTTTTACACGAAATAGCTCCAAATGATACTGCTAAAGCTAAAGCAGACATTGTGATCGTTTTTTTCATAATTAGGATATTTAATGTTTTCGTTAGATTCAAATGTAATAATAAAATCTATACCATTGAATGAAAAATTCAACAAATCTGACAAAATTTTATTGTAAGTTTTTAGTTATCTGTATTTTAAGTTTCGTTTCTGCGAAGTTCAGGGATGTTTTAATTAAAATGTAAGCCTAAAATTTAAAACTATTATATTTGTGGCAATTGATAATAAATATGAAAGGACAAAACAAACTATTTATTGCCATCATTGTTGCACTTGTTTTAGGTGTACTCATTGGAGGCTTGGTTCATGTACAATATCCTGAAAGCGCAGAACCGTTTTCAAAAAATATAAAACTTCTCGGAACCATTTTCATCAGGCTCGTTCAGATGATTATTGCACCTTTAGTTTTCACAACTTTGGTGGTAGGAATTGCCAAGATGAGCGATATTAAAATGATCGGGAGAGTAGGATCTAAAGCGATGCTTTGGTTTATTTCTGCATCGCTTGTTTCTCTTTTCATAGGTTTAATCTTGGTAAACTGGTTAGAGCCGGGTCATGTAACCAAACTTCCGATTCAGGATGCTGCGTCTGCAGAAGAGCTTTTAAAATCGAGCAAAGGATTTTCTATGGAAGATTTTGTAAAACACGTCGTTCCTAAAAGTATTTTTGAAGCTTTTGCAACTAATGAAGTGCTTCAGATTGTCGTTTTCTCGATTATGTTTGGGGTGGCTTTGGCGAATCTGGGAGACGAATATGCGCAACCTGTTATTAAATTATTTGATGTCGTTGCTCATGCGATCCTTAAAATGGTAGGCTACATCATGTGGTTTGCACCACTTGGAGTTTTAGGGGCAATTGCAGCTGTTGTCGCAACAAATGGTTTTGAGATCTTTAAAGTATATGCCATTTATCTACGAGACTTTTTCTTTGCTATTGCCGTTCTTTGGCTTGTTTTACTGATCGTAGGATATTTTATCTTAGGAAACCGCCTGTTTGATTTATTAAAAAGAATTAAATCGCCTTTGCTCATTGCTTTTTCTACCACAAGTTCGGAAGCTGTTTTCCCTAAACTGGTTGAAGAATTGGAAAGATTTGGCTGTAATAATAGGGTAGTGTCGTTTATTTTACCTTTAGGATATTCGTTTAACCTGGATGGAAGTATGATGTATATGACT
The DNA here is from genome assembly GCF_052115105.1 of Chryseobacterium sp. 2TAF14. Lineage (NCBI taxonomy): Bacteria > Pseudomonadati > Bacteroidota > Flavobacteriia > Flavobacteriales > Weeksellaceae > Chryseobacterium > Chryseobacterium sp. 2TAF14. Next base: position 2,429 of record NZ_JBFRGA010000154.1, on the reverse strand, counting down.
TTTGCATCTATTTTTATTGCTCAGATTTACGGAATTGAAATGTCCGTAGGACAGCAGGTTACAATGCTTTTGGTCTTAATGTTAACTTCAAAAGGAATTGCCGGAGTTCCGAGAGCATCATTGGTAATTATCGTTGCAACCTGCTCTATGTTTGGGATTCCGCCGGAAGGAATTGCATTAATTTTACCAATCGACCACTTTTGCGATATGGCGCGAAGTATGACCAATGTTTTGGGAAATGCATTGGCAACGTCCGCCGTTTCGAAATGGGAAGGGCAGCTTGATAATCATGGCGGAGATATGTAATTGATGGCGAAATGTCAATCTAACTTCGTTAGTGAAATGTGAATTATTAAGTGAAAATTCACAAGCAAAGCGAGTTCACAATTGACAATTCATATTTTTATAAATTTTATTTAGCTTAGACTAATGAATGGTCAGTAATGAATTTTATTTTCATTATTGACCATTTTTTTTAGGAGCTATTTCCCGCTTTCCATTGTATCTTTTTGGTTACGGGTTCCGCTTCGCTCCACCCCGCAACCAAAAAGGATGTCATTACAATCGGGGCTAAGGTTGCTGTCATTATTTTTAAGTATAGAAATAACCACAAAGTTTGTCATTCTGAAAGAATCTAAGCATAAATCTTTTCATTTTTTCTAATACTATAATTAAGATTTCTCCGGAATGATAAATATTGTATTTCTTTGCTGACTGGAACGCCTTTGCGAACGAAAAATATTTTCAAGCATTTAAAAAAAATCTTTGCCATCTTTGCGTTTAAAATAGATTCGAAAAAAACAGATCAAATGAATTTCCAAAATCATAAAAACTCAATTATAGAAAATGGCTTCACAGTCATCAACAATATTTTTTCACAAGATGAAATTGAAAAAATAAGCGAAGTCATTCAAAACATTGATACTTCAAAGGAAACATTCAGAAAATCGGAAGATCTTTTTGCAATCAGACAATTTTTAAAGGAAATTCCGGATGTAAAAGATTTGATTTTTAATGATAATGTAAAAGAAATCATTAAAGAAATTTTTGGTGAAAATTATTTTGTCGTAAAAAGCATTTATTTCGACAAACCTGAAAAATCAAACTGGTACGTTGCGTATCACCAGGATTTAACAATTTCTGTAGATAAAAAAGTTGAAATGGAAAACTTCGGACCGTGGACAACGAAGCAGAATCAGTTTGCAGTACAGCCGCCTTTAGAGATTCTGGAAAATGTTTTTACCATCAGAATTCATTTGGATGATACCGATGAAAATAACGGAGCTTTAAAAGTGGTTCCAAAATCTCACGCAAAAGGAACACACATACCATCATTTAAATTACTAAAAACAGCACTTATTTACCACCTACCTCATAGAAACATTGATAAACAGCTGATTCTGATACTGAAAAAAACATACTTTTATGAAAAATTTATCAAGCTAATAAATACAAAATCTATGAGAAAAACTTTTACAATTTTAGGGGTTGTTGCCCTTGCTGCTATTTCAAAAGCTCAAGTCGTAATTAATGAAATTTATACAGGAGGCGGATCGGCTGTTGTTACTTCGGTATATAAATATGACTTCATAGAGCTGAAGAATATTGGAAGTACCAGTGTAACTCTTACCAATGCTTATTTAATGTATGCAACTCCCACGGGAAGCTTTACGGATAGTCATGCAATACCAACTATTACTTTAGCTCCCGGGCAAATTTATTTAGTTCAGGAGGGTAATGCAGGAACTAAAGGGACAGATTTACCGGTAACACCAGATTTAATAGGAACTTTAAATTTGACTACTATAACAGGAAAAGTTGCACTTACATCTGATGCAACTGCGCCTACTTCTCCTACAGGTACAAATGTTTTAGATTTTGTGGGTTACGGAACGAGTGCTAATCAGTTTGAAGGATCTGGTTACGCTCCCGCACCGTCAAACCCATTATCTATTTCAAGAATTTCTGGTGATACTAATAATAATGCTGCAGATTTTGTTACAGGAGCGCCAAGTCCGCAAAATTCGGCTGGTACGACATTGGGAGTTTCTGATGTTAAAAGCGTGAAATTTTTATTTGTGAAGAATACTCTTGTTAAAAACAATGAGATTATTTTCGGAGAGAAAGCAGATCATATTAAAATCTATGATATGTCGGGAAAATTGGTAAAAACTAATATTTCGCAAAAAACAAATATTAATGTTTCAGATCTACCAAAAGGAAATTATATTGTTACCGGAATCGTAGACAATAATTCAGTTTCTCAAAAAATCATTAAAGATTAAAATAATTCATATTCAGTTTAGTTTAGAAAAAACCCGCCTCAATCTATTTATTGGGCGGGTTTTTATAATTTAAAGTGAAAGATTTTTATTTCACAGAAATCTCATCCACAAAAATATAAGCTTCTCCACCTGCTCCCTGATGCC
>NZ_JBFRGA010000153.1:0-6733 GCF_052115105.1 Chryseobacterium sp. 2TAF14 | reverse complement strand
GAATTGCTTCCTGTTCTTGAACCAATCGCTCAAGGTGGTAAATCTTTATTAATTATCTCTGAAGAAGTTGAAGGTGAAGCTTTGGCAACTTTAGTGGTAAACAAATTAAGAGGTTCTCTTAAAATTGCTGCTGTAAAAGCTCCGGGATTCGGAGACAGAAGAAAAGCAATGTTGGAAGATATCGCAATCCTTACAGGTGGAACAGTAATCTCTGAAGAGCAAGGTTTCACAATGGAAAATATCACGATCGATATGTTGGGAACTGCTGAGAAAGTAACCATCGACAAAGACAACACGACTGTTGTAAACGGTGGTGGTGAAGAAAGCAAAATCAAAGGAAGAGTTTCTCAGATCAAAGCTCAGATGGAAACAACTACTTCTGATTACGACAGAGAAAAACTACAGGAGAGATTGGCAAAATTAGCCGGTGGTGTTGCCGTACTTTACGTAGGTGCAGCTTCTGAAGTTGAAATGAAGGAGAAAAAAGACAGAGTTGACGATGCACTTCACGCTACAAGAGCAGCTGTTGAAGAAGGTATCGTTGCAGGTGGTGGTGTTGCTTTGGTAAGAGCGATCTCAGCTTTGGAAAACCTTACAGGAATTAATTCTGACGAAACTACAGGGATCAAAATCGTAAAAAGAGCAATCGAAGAGCCATTGAGACAAATCGTTGCTAACGCAGGAGGTGAAGGTTCTGTAATCGTTGCTAAAGTTGCTGAAGGAAGCGGAGATTTCGGTTACAATGCTAAAACTGACGAGTATGTCAACATGCTTGAAGCAGGGATCATCGACCCTACAAAAGTAACAAGAGTTGCTCTTGAAAATGCAGCTTCTGTTTCTGGAATGCTTCTTACAACTGAATGTGTTATCACTGAAGTGAAGAGCGCAGAACCAGCTATGCCAATGGGTGGTGGAATGCCAGGAATGATGTAGCAGCGTGTCGCTGAGACAATTTAATATATTAACCGTTCTGCTTTTGTGGAACGGTTTTGTATATTCCAATACTTTTTTTATAAATACTGAAAGCACAGCAAAAATTTTTTAAATAGAATTATTTTACTATTATTGAAAAAGAAAGTGATATAACTATAAAGCAAACTATATGTCTTTTACCAAAATAACTCTTAATCAAATTTTAGAAGCTCAAAATAAAATACATGAAGAATCATTAGATAAAAATGATTTAACAGATCTTTTAAATATTATAGATTCAACAATTTACATCCAAGAAAAAATAAATGATAAGAGTTTAGATGTCGCTCCCATTCTAAATGAGATTGTTTCAGATGTAATCTCTGTTATTTCTACAGCACTACAAGGTCATTACAGACTAGCAACATCCGGTTTAAGAAATCTTTTAGAAATCTCTTGTAGTGCAATTTTCTATTTAGATCATCCAATAGAATACAAATTGTACAGAGATTTTGATTTAAAAGCTGACAAGTATGTATCAACTTTGGTTAATGAATACTACTTTTTTAAAACAATATATATTAAAACATTTTATCCAAATATTGATACTCTTCAAAAAGAGATAGATTCATGCAGTTTATATCTTAATAAAACATATGCAAAACTTTGCGATGTTGTACACGGAAGATATTTAACACTTACTAAAACGGATGAGTTAAAAATTGAATATAATCAAATACAGTTTTCAAAATTTAAAACGATGTTAGAATACACAATAGGTTCATTATTTCTCATGTATACTCTCAAGTTTAATGATTTTTCGAATCAAAATATTATGAAAATTGTAGATAAAACTAATACTTTAAAAAAATGAGTGATTCTTTAGGTAATTACATTTTAGATAGAACGGAAAGTTTAGATGATTCATTAATTTCTAAATATTTTGTAGAAAGAGATAATTCTAAAATTCTAAGATTATTGGACAATGAACAGTATTTGTTAGAGGGAAGCCGAGGCGTTGGCAAAACGATGTTGATGAAAGCCTCAATGTTAAAATCACAAAAAGACTTTGGTAAAAATTCCATTTTACCAGTTTGGGTCAGTTTTGAAGAGTCAATTCGAATCGAAAGGATTTCGATAATAAATAGCTCGATCGACCCTTTTCTTCAATGGACGATGGGTAAAATTTTATATGAAACTTTAAACAAGCTAGTTCAAATAAAGCCAAATACAATTGATAATCTCAATAAAAAACTATCAACTATATTTAATACTTCCATCAGTAACCAATTTGATAAATATATTGATATATTAAATAACTATATTGATATTCTTGAAAAAGGAGACTTAGATAATAATACACTATTGTCAAAACATTCACCTTCATTAGAATTATTAAAAATACTTGATAATCCACAATCATTCAAAGATTTTTTAATTGAAATCATAGAAAACTGTAATCTTACTAGAATTATTTTTCTATTTGATGAGGCAGCTCATGTTTTTTCCTATTCTCAACAAGAAAAGTTTTTTACATTTTTTAAAACATTGCGTGATCCAAAAATCGCATGTAAAGCCGCAGTTTATCCCGGAATAACAAATTATGGTAAATACTTTGAAAGAGGTCAGGATGCAAAGGAGCTTAAAGTACAATGGTCACCATTAGATGATGATGACGTTAAATATATTGAAAGGATTATTAAGATTAGATTAAAGGAGTACGATCCAAAATATTGGGATAAATTAAGTTCAAATCAAGATGTATTAAAGACTTTATGTATTTGTAGTAATGGTAATCCTAGATTTGCATTTCATATTATAGACGAACTCGAAAATAATAAGGCATTCAAAGGAAATTCCATATCGTCACAAGTTTTAATAAATTCAATACGAAGTGTATTCAATATAAAATGGAAAGAATTTGAAACTCTTAAACATAGATTAATTAAGTATGAAAAATACATTGAAGAAGCAGAATTGTTTATTAAACAAACTGTTCTTCCTAATCTAAGATTATGGAATGATAAACAAAGAAAAAATCAATCAAAACTCTCTATCGGCTTTTATATTACCACAGACGCATATGAAAAATTAGAGAAAATTTTTTCCGTTCTATCATATTCCAATATTATTAATGTTGATTACAGTAAAAAAAGCGTCGGTCATCACAAGTATTCATATTATGTAACATTAAATCCAAGTCTTCTATTTACTGACTTAATTATAAAAGATATAACCGAACTCAAAAACACTTCGGTAGCAATTGAAAATAATCAATCCTACTCTGAGGCATCACCCAGTATCAAGGAATTGGTAGAAAATGTTTCAGATATTATATACATTGAATGTTCAAATAAAAATTGTGATTTTAAAACTACGGATGAGAATTTCAAATTTTGTCCCAAATGCGGTAATAAAATTGAAATTAAAGAAGAAGAATCATTATATAAAATATTACGAAGTCATACAATAGATAACTTAAAAATCTCACGGAAAATTATTACTAGACTTAAGAAAAAGTTTAAAAATATTGGAGAGATATATGATAGTAATTTGGATGACATTAGAATGCCATACATCCAAGATGTCAGAATCACAGTTATAAAAAATGCAGCGCTTGAATACATGGCTGGGTAGCATTTCACCCCGGAAATACAATATTGATTTACAATCAATTAAATCTAAAAAACCGCTCAACATAGAGCGGTTTTTCATTTCAAAACAAACTCAACATCGCAGATTTCCAATCCATCACTTTTCCCTATCTTTAAAACCAAATCCCACCACCATTGAAAACAAAAGCATTCCTCATTTCACTTTTCGGTTTATATTTAGCCAATGCACAAACCCTAAATTTTAAACATCTTTCGGATATGTCTATGCGCAGAGGAGCTGTAACCAGTGCCATTGCAGGTGACAATATTTATGTGAGCAATGGGTATAAAGATTCGGATGGCAATGCTACTATTATTGAGAAGTACAGTATTAAAGATAACCGTTGGAGTGTAATCAATTCTACTTTGGTTCCTAAAAGATTTGCCAATTCGGAGACTTACGGTAATAAAATTTATATTTTTAACGGTTGGGGAAACAGCAATCTTGAAATTATAGACCTTGAAACGCATAAAAAAACGAAGGGAGCTGTTAATCATGCCTACACTGGAAATGCAGGTTCTGCCATTTATAACGGAAGAATTTATACGTTCGGAGGAAGCGGGTTAAACAATGCTGCAACTACTGTATTTTCTGATAGATTCCAATATTACGACATTGCTTCAGACACATGGCATCCGTTGCCGAATATGCCAACAGCCAGAGAAGCAAGGGGCAAAATTGTGAATGATAAGCTTTATGTTATTGGTGGTTTTAACGGGACCTCATCCCGTCTGGTGAATGTTTACGATCTCAACAAAAATATGTGGACAGAGCAATATACGATGCCCGCTGCAATATCCGGTCACTCATTGGCGGTGTCCGGTCATAAGATTTTTATTGCAGGCGGTTACAACAATCAAAATTTTCTGGCCTATTTTGATACAGAAACCAACAAATTACATAAGTTAAAATCCAATATGATTCCCAGACGACACGCAGCTGCGGAAATATATAACAATAAATTATACATCATGGGTGGAAGTACAGCATCCTCAACCAAATCAGCTCTTAAAAGCATTCAGGTTGCAGATATTAGCGAAGAAGTACTTTCAGCTAAATAAGCGAATGAAGATGTATCCGCTGTCGCAGATTTGAAATCCGTGACCATTATAATATAAATTAATGTAATTTTATATTGGAACGATGTAATTTTATATTATAGTAATGTAGATTAATATTCTTTCTTTGCAAAACAAATTTTGGAAGCCTTTTTACACTTATTTGAGGATAAAGATGTTTCAGATTAATTGTTTTTTGAAATATTTCTTTATAGAATTTGGTAATTGTCGCAATCATCACTTTTTGATAAGACGATCCAACATTTTTCTTATCTACAAGCCAAATAATAAAATCTTCTAATTGGCTTTGAGTGATATCTTCTGGTGGATATTTTTTCGACAACTTGAGAAAATAAGACAAGTGAAAACTATAAGTTTTAATACTGCTTTCCAAATAACACTAAAGGCACAATGTTGTAGCAGATGTTTCGAGATAATTTTGTTCATTCAAGTATTGCGTTTATCCAATGATAAATAAAATTGATTCACTGATTTACAGATAAATGATAAAAAACAAAACAGCATTTGCGCAATAGTATATAGTTTATATTAGCGCAATGCGTAAATTTGGGTGTTATAGGCAAGCATAGAACGACATTACCCAATGACAACTTCGAAAGATATACAAAAGGAATTTTATTAAGACATATTTGAAACCGACACTAAAAGAACACGGTTATAAAACTAGCGGACAAACTTGGTGGAAAAGTATGGGTGACTTTTTTATCATTATCAACTTACAAAATTCGCAATGGAACAGCAAAGAAGAACTAAGTTTTTGCTTAAATATTGGTGTAGCATTGACAGAAAAGCTAGCAGATAAAGAAAAAAAGAAAGTTACTCATTTTGATATAGCAACACCGGTTCGAGAAGACGCTTACTTGACGGAAGAACGACGACAAATTAAAAAAGAAAAAGGTGGTTGGCTTGGTTATAAAATTACTGACACCACAAATATAAATGACTTTATTATTGACTTTAAAATTGACTTAGAAGAAAACATTCTAGAACAACTTGACCAATTAAAGACAATTAAAGACTGCGTGTTGTTTTATGAAAAGTTTGACTTTTGGGGTACAAACTTAAAACAACAAATAGAGGAATGCGGATTGAAAATAAATTGAAAAAATACCTGCCTATAACAAGGGTTTTGCGATAGTGAGGCGAAACTGCAAAGTTCAACAGTTGTTCTTCGGTTCAACATTTGTGGAAAATTGAAGTTTTGTGCTTCAATTGCCGCAACAATCGCAAAGCCCTGAAACGTTATCTGCAATATTTTCCAAAATTATGTTTAAAATGAAAAATTAAATTATTCTCAATTTCAACAATGATATTTTTATTGTATGGATGTGATTTTGGAAAAAATAAGTGGAGAATCGACAGTTTATTTGTTCAAAAAATTGAAGGAAGTTCAAAAGTAATTTATAATTTTAGTGCCTGGGGTGGACTTGACTCAAATCCACACGGTTTTATTATTTTAGATTCTACAGAAACCTTTAAAGTTGAAGTGAAAAACATTCTGCCAATTTATCAATTATCAGAAATTCCTAATAAAATGAGTATTGAAGGAATAACACACGATTGTTACGGGACTTGTGGAGAACCTTATTATAAAAGTTCTATAATTTATAAGCCAATGAAAATTGATGTTACGAATGAAAAAGATATTAATTTAACAACAAGAATCTACCAATATAAGGGTTATTCTGAAAGTTCAAGTAGTGGCAGATTTCAATTTGATAAATTTAAAGAAACCGAAGACAGTCTATATTTTTACAATTTAAATGATATTGAAAGTATGGAAGAATACCATTTAGATGAGCTTAAAATTAAAAAAGGAGAAATCTATTTATATTTAAATAAGAAAAATCAAATAGATAAAATAATTGCAAATACAGTTGAGTTACATCCCAAAACGAAATCAATCGTGAAAATTTCTAATTTTACTTTAACACCTAAATATAATTTGAGAAATGAAGATTTATCTCAACGTGGAATATTCCGAGAGATTAAACTCACTGAATAATACTGCAGATCACAARGGTTTTGCAACAGTGGCTAAACTGCAAAGTTCACAGTTATTCTTCGGTTCAACTTTTGTACAAAAT
>NZ_JBFRGA010000152.1:0-6793 GCF_052115105.1 Chryseobacterium sp. 2TAF14 | reverse complement strand
CAGTAATATGATGCATGATGTTTTCTACAAATTTGGGTTTACGGAATCTGCAAGAAATTTCCAGAGCAACAATTTCGGAAACGGAGGTTTGGATGATGATGAAGTTTTTGCACAGTCACAAGATGGAGGAGGATACAACAATGCGAATTTTGCATCTTATCCTGATAATTATAACCCTGTTATGCAGATGTATTTATGGTTAGGGCCAAATCGTATGTTGTGGTACAATACTCCTGCTGATGCTATACCGAGAAACGTACAGGCCGGTGTTGCGCAGTTTGGTCCGCCGCTTACTGATGTAGGTATTACGGGAGATGTAAAATTTGTGAGCAATACAAATGCATGTACAGCTTTGCCGGCTGGAGAACTGGCAGGAAAAATTGGTCTGATAGAAAGAGGTGGAGGCTCAACCTGCAGTTTTGCTTTGAAGACAAAAAATGCTCAGAATGCAGGAGCTATCGGAGTTGTTGTTTACAATGATGCAGTTAATGGATCTACACTTGGAAACATTGGCGGAATAGACAATACCATTACAATTCCTACGATATTAATTACAAATGCAGAGGGAGAATATATAAAAACGAAATTGGCTTCAAATATTCCTGTGAATGTTGATTTGAGACTTAATGCAAAGTATGACGGAAGTTTTGATAACGGTATCGTTTCTCACGAATATGGTCACGGTATTTCAAACAGATTGACAGGAACCGGTTACAATTGTTTGAATGCAGGAGCTAGTAGAGAACAAATGGGTGAAGGTTGGTCAGACTTTTTTGCTTTGATGTTAACTAACAAACCTGGAGATAATGCTTCTGTAGCAAGAGCAATCGGAACGTATGCAGGTGGTGAGGCAACCACGGGAGACGGGATCAGACCTGCAAAATATTCTCCGGATTTTGCAGTAAACGGATTTACATACGCTTCTACCAACGGTATGGAGTATAACACTAATCAAGGTCTTGTTCCGGATGTACATTCAATCGGTTTTGTATGGGCGACGATGCTTTGGGATCTGAATTGGCAATATGTAGCTAAATATGGATATTCTTCAGATGTGACGGCTAATACAACAAGCGGAAGCGCACGTGTTTTACAGTTGGTGACTGATGCTTTGAAACTTCAGATTTGTAATCCGACTTTTGTAGACGGAAGAGATGCAATTTTGGCTGCAGATTTGGCAACAACAGGAGGAGCTGATAAATGTATGATCTGGAATACATTTGCTAAAAGAGGACTGGGTGTAAATGCTTCTGCAGGTTCTAAAACAAATATCAATGATCAGGAGCAAGACTTTACAGTTCCGGCAGAATGTTTCCTGTCTACATCAGAAACCGGTACTGTTAAAAATGTGGGAGTGTCCATTTATCCGAATCCTGCAAAGAATGAGTTTTATATTAATTTCCCAAGCAATACTTTAGGAAAAGTAGATGTTGAGATTTACGATATGTCAGGAAAATTAATTTCTACAGAAAATAAAATTTCACCGGAAGCTAAGAAAGCAATTTCTACAAGCAAATTAGTTAACGGAACTTATCTTGTAAAAGTAAAAGGTTTAGGAATAGATACTGCTTCAAAAGTTATTGTCAATAAATAAATTTAAAAGTTACATAGTTTTTAAGGCTGTCTCATTTTTGAGACGGCCTTTTTTAATTCATTTTTAAGTGAAATTTGTCTCTTTCGCATCAATCTTAAATAATATTCAGTAAAATGTTACTATTTTTATAAAATATTAATAGCAAAAAACATGAATTGTATTTTTATTAATAAAATGAAGACCAGAAATGTGAAATTTTTATTTGCATTTTTTATTTTGTTACCCTGTTTTGTCTTTTCTCAGCAGCAAAAAAGATTGATATCCAGTTATATTCATACAAAACAGTCCGGAGATTTTAAAAAAGCAGATTTAAGAGATTTCGAAATAGACAATATAGATTCATCCGAATCTTTGAAGGGCGAGATTGTAAAAATTCAGCAGAAATTCAAAGGTTATCCCGTTTATAATGCAGTCGGTACATCAGTCATTAAAGACGGAAAGGTCATCTATTTTTCAGATTCCTTTGTGAAAGATTATATCTCTTCAACTTCGGAAATTGCAACCGTTACCAAAGAAAAAGCTCTTAAAAGTGTAGCATTAATTTTAGATAAAAAAGAAATAGAAAATTTTAAAATTATTGACGACTCATCCACAGAATCAACCGATAAAAATTTTGTAAACCAAAGATTAATATTTGTTGAATCAGGTTCAAAATTAAAGCTTGCTTACGAATTCTCTTTTCAGGAGCCAAAATCTTCAAATTACTGGAATATTTTGGTAGACGCCCATTCAGGCGAAATTCTTTCGAAAGATAATTTAAACTTATCTTGTAATTTTCACTCAGATGCCTATTCAAGTGAATCTTCAACGGATTATGTAAAATCGGAAAATATTTTAAAACCTTCTTTGAAATCAGTAGACAATGCAAATTATAACGTTTTTCCATTGCCGGTTGAAGCTCCTACTTTTGGTAATCGCTCGATCGTTACAAACCCATGGGTTTTAGCATCATCACCGGAAGGATGGCATTCAACGGGAGCTACAAATTATACTATTACAAGAGGAAATAATGTCTTTGCTTACGAAGATACCGCAGACAAAGATGAACCGGGTTTTTCTCCGGATGGTGGGGCAAACAGAAATTTTGATTTCAGTTTTTCTATTGGTGCTACTCCGTCATTTAATCGCAGTGCGGCAATTACCAATTTATTTTATATTAATAACAAGGTACATGATATTTTCTATCAGTTTGGGTTTACAGAATCTGCAAGAAATTTCCAGCAGAATAATTTCAGTAAAGGAGGAAACGGAAACGATTATGTTTTGGCAGAATCTCAGGATGGAGGAGGTTTAAATAATGCTAATTTTACAACACCTTCCGACGGAAAAAGACCTTTAATGCAAATGTATCTGTGGTCAACAGTCAACAGATACTTTTTTTATAACGCACCCGCTACAGCAATTCCGAGAGTTCCGCAGGCAAATCCGGCTCAGTTTGGTCCGCAGCTTAACGGAGCGGGAATTACAGGTGACGTTTCATTAGCTCAAATAATTGATGGCTGTTCTGCATTACCTGTAGGATCTTTAGTCGGGAAAATCGGGCTTATTGAAAGGGGAGGAGCTTCAGGCTGTACTTTTGCTATAAAAGTAAAAAATGCCCAAAATGCAGGTGCTATTGCTGCAATTATTTATAATAATCCTACTGCGGTCAATTTCCCATCGTCAATGGGCGGAACAGATGCCACAATAACGATTCCTTCGGTTCTCGTTACGAATAATGAAGGTGAATATATTAAAACGCAACTCAATAATTCAGTAACGGTAAACGTGACTTTAAAAAGCGATCCCGCAACTGCGGTTACACCAGACGGAAGCTTTGACAACGGAGTCATCACTCACGAATACGGACACGGAATTTCGAACAGACTTACCGGAAATGGCTACACCTGCCTTTTAAAATCTGCAAGCAAAGAACAGATGGGTGAAGGCTGGTCAGATTTTTTTGCTTTAATGCTTACCAACAAGCCCGGCGATAATGCGGGGGTTTCCAGAACTGTGGGAACTTATGCAAGCGGACAGTCTACAACAGGAGCCGGGTTCAGACCTGCAAAATATTCTCCCGATTTTTCTATTAATAATTATACGTATGAAAATACAAACGGGATGGAAATAGAAGATGATTCTGAAATCGTTCCCGATGTGCACAGTATCGGATTTATTTGGGCATCAATRCTTTGGGATCTTCATTGGCAATATGCTGCGAAGTACGGCTATTCTTCTGATGTTTTAGCTAATAAAAGCAGCGGAAGCGCAAGAGTTTTGCAGCTTGTAACAGATGCATTAAAATTACAGACCTGCAATCCTACATTTATTGACGGCAGGAATGCAATATTAACCGCCGAAATGTTGACTACCAAAGGAGAAGATCGATGTATGATCTGGAAAACTTTTGCTAAAAGAGGGTTAGGTTTAAATGCTTTGGCCGGAAATAAAATGAATATCAATGACCAGACAGAAGATTTTTCGATTCCTAAAGATTGTGTAGACGGAAATTCAAATATTGAAGTTGATAAAAGTCTTATAGCAATTTATCCTAATCCTGCCAAAGATGAATTTTTTGTTTATTTGAAAGATTTTACGATCGGAAGTCTGCATCTGCAGGTTTACGACATGTCAGGAAAACTGGTCTTGTCAGAAAACAGATTTTCTCCGGATGCAAGAATTCCTGTTTCTACAAAAGATTTTGAAAACGGAGTTTATGTAGTAAAACTGCAAGGAATCGGAGTTGATATCAGCTCAAAAATTATTGTTAAGAAATAAGTTATATACAACAAAAAAATAATACTTGAACTTCATAAAATCTTTTTTTAGTTTAAATATCTTCTAAAATTAAATTCCTTTCTTATCATAGGCTCAAACTATCAACCAAAAACTATTCACAAGCTGCACATAACTTATTTTTAAAATAATATATCGTAACTTTGCCGGCTGCGAAAAAAATTATGAAGAAGAAAAATATTTTAAAAGGAGTATTATTTGTCGGTTTTGGAGCGAGTATTTACGGGATGCTTGCTACATTCGTAAAAATGTCTTACAAAGATGGTTTTACCACTTCTGAGGTAACAACAGCTCAGTTTGTTTTAGGAATTACAGGGCTTTTGATCCTGAATTTTATTCAGACGATCACATCAAAAAAGAAGTTGTCATCACCAAGCCGCAAAGAATTCAGAATGCTGGTTTTGGCAGGTACTTCTTTGGGTTGCACGAGCTTATTTTATTATATAGCAGTACAGTATATAGCCGTTTCTATTGCGATTGTGTTGCTGATGCAGTCGGTTTGGTTCAGTGTAGTTGTAGAAAGTTTTATTACCAGAAAATTTCCGAATGCCAAAAAAATAGTTGCTACACTTATTGTATTATTGGGAACCGTTTTAGCAACAAATCTGATCAATTTAGAAGTGAAATTAGATTGGCATGGCGTTTTTTGGGGATTGTTGGCGGCAGCTTCTTTTACCATGACGATGTTCACATCCAATACTTTGGCGACACATTTACCCGTACTCAGAAAAAGTATCATCATGTTGACAGGTGGTTCTGTAATCGTTTTGTTATTCCTGTTTTTTGCACAGATCGGACCTCTTTATTCTGAAAGTTTAAAATCTTTTTATTTAAATTTTACTGAAAATACTGAGCATATTAGACCTTTTGATTACTCGATTTTCTGGACTTACGGATTTATTTTAGCCTTATTCGGAACCATTATTCCGCCGATTTTATTCAATTTAGGTTTCCCAAATACAGGTTTAGGATTGGGAAGTATTATTTCTTCACTGGAACTTCCTGTATCTGTAACGATGGCGTTTGTACTTTTGGGTGAAAAGGTTATTTTTATCCAATGGATCGGAATTGTTTTGATTTTAATGGCGATTGTTTTAATGAATTTACCTTCCAAAAAAGAAAAACTTATTGCAGGACAGGTTTCTTAAAATTACAATTAAATTATTATTTCCAATTTGGTTTTTTTTTGAAATCTCATTGTTTTTACTGAGTGAAATCAAAAATTCGACGCAAGTCAAACGCCTTTGCGAACGAAAAATATTTTCAAACATTTTAATTAAAACTTTGTGACCTTTGCGTTAATGACCTGACAACAATAATCATAATTAAATTATAAATAACATCCAAAACCGTTTCTTTTGAAGCGGTTTTTTTAATTTTATACTTAAATTAAAATTTCATGAATCATTTCAAAAATATTCTCACCGGAATTTCACTCACACTTACATCAACTTTAGCTTTTTCGCAGATAAAACCTTTAGATGCAATGCTTTCCAATTATCAATATCCATTTGAAGTCCATTTTAAAGATTTAAATTCTCAAAAACAGAATCTGAAAATGGCATATATGGATGTTAAACCAAACAAGTCAAATGGAAAAACCATTATGTTGCTTCACGGTAAAAATTTTAACGGAGTGTATTGGGAAAAAACAGCGAAAGATCTTTCAGATAAAGGCTTCAGAGTAATTATTCCTGATCAGATTGGCTTTGGTAAATCTTCAAAACCTCAAAGCTATCAATTCTCTTTTCATCAGTTAGCAAGTAACACTAAAGCTATTTTAGATGAACTTAAAATTGAGAAAACAATAGTTCTCGGTCATTCAATGGGCGGAATGGTGGCAACAAGATTCACTTTAATGTATCCCGAAACTGTTGAAAAATTAATTCTAGAAAATCCGATTGGCTTAGAAGATTATAAAGTTTTGGCAAAATATCAGACAGTAGATGAAGCGTATCAGTCTGAACTAAAAAATACAGCAGAAAGCTATAAAAATTACCAGCTTAAATTTTATTACGACAACAAATGGAAAGCAGAATATCAACCTTGGCTAGATCTTATCGCAGGCTGGACTTTGCATAAAGACTATCCTCAAGTCGCCTGGAATGCAGCACTGACAAGCGATATTATTTTCAATCAGCCTGTTGTTTATGAATTTAAAAATATAAAAACTCCGACTTTATTAATCATCGGAACAAGAGACAGAACTGCGATCGGAAAAGACCGCGCTCCCAAAGAAATTCAGCCGACAATGGGTCAATACCAGGAATTGGGAAAGAAAACACAGCAGCAAATTGCAGATTCAAAATTAGTAGAGCTCGACAATGTAGGACACCTTCCTCACATCGAAGTTTACGATAAATTCTGGAATGCTTTGTATGATTTTATAAAGTAGGATGACGGAAGTGGGGTGTTGGATGT
>NZ_JBFRGA010000151.1:0-12147 GCF_052115105.1 Chryseobacterium sp. 2TAF14 | reverse complement strand
GTTCCAAGTTTTAAAACCATGGAAAAGTACATGGATAAAAACATGAACGTAAAACAATTGGGACAGTTCATGAATTCTACTTTTTCAGGAAGATTAAATTCCGACCGAATCAAAGCGATTCGTGATAAATGGAAAGGAAAGCTGGTCATCAAAGGCGTTGCTTCCGACGAAGATGCTGAAGAAGCGGTACGTTTAGGTTTCGATGGAATGATTATTTCCAATCACGGCGGAAGACAGCTTGATGCCGGAGAATCTACGATTGCCGTTGTGAAAGAAATCAGCGAAAAATATAAAGGTCAGATTAAAATTATGATGGACAGCGGTGTAAGAACCGGTCCGGATGTTGCCCGAGCTTTGAGCTGTGGCGCCGAATTTACCTTTATGGGACGTACTTTTATGTATGCTGTCGGAGCTTTAGGAGACAAAGGTGGCGATCATATTATTGAAATGCTGAAGATGCAATTCAGACAGGTAATGGAGCAGGTTTGCTGTGAAAAGCCAGAAGATTTGCAGAAATTTAGAGTGAAATAAATATCCAGTTCATCAATAGGGATGGGCTTTAGCCCATTTTAATAAGAAAGAATTTCAATTATTTTAAATTAAAAATAAATATCAAATTCAATTATGATTAAAAAAATAATTTTCATCTTCGGTTTTTTTATGACATTCGCTGTATCTGCACAAAAAATGAACGATCAAGATGCTGTAACGACAGCTGCTGAAAAATTAAGATTGGCAATGGTAAGCGGAGAAAAATCAGCCTTGGAATCTTTAATTTTGTCAGAATTAACGTATGGACATTCCGGAGGTCACATTGATGACGCAGCAGAATTTGTTGAAAAGTTGGTAAGCAAAAAATCAGATTTTTTAACCATTGATATTACCAATCAGACCGTAAATATTGTCGGAAATACAGCAATTGTTCGTCACCATTTTTACGCTACGACTGCCGATCTTGGAAAAGCTCCAGGTGATGTTACCTTGGATATACTTTTAGTCTGGGTAAAAAGCGGAAAAAATTGGAAATTACTCGCAAGACAAGCCGTAAAATCTGAAAAGAAAAAATAATTAATCAGAAAAATTTTTAAAAAACCTCGTAAAGCGTTCTTTACGAGGTTTTTTAATGTAATAAAATTCTACAAAGAATCTCTTTCAATATATTTAAAAACATTATTCACATGCTCTTTTTTATTTTTCAGAACCATGTACGCTGCAGATTCTGCCATTGCTTTGAAATCGGTCGTGATCACGGTAATTCCCAGCAATTCTTTCAGAGGCGTTTCGTTGTAGGAAATAATCCCGATATCTTTCCCTAATTCAAGATTTTTCTGTCTGATCTGTTTTACTAAATTCACCAGATCACGCTCTCGAATGGTGATGAAAATATCTTTATCCTGAAGCTCCATGTCGGGATAAATTTCATCCAAAATTTCATAATCCAGCTTAAAATCTTCACAAAATTTTTCAAAACCACGTACAATACGGAAAGGATAGGGGTGAATCGATTGATTGGGATAAACCAGAATAATTTTCTCGTATTTTCTTATTTTTTCTAAACCTTCCTTTAAAGCATTGTAAATATCATGCTCAAAATCCTGGAAAATAGAGCCGTATTCACCGGAAATATCAGGTTTTGTATTATCAAGCATCAGCAATTTGTTCTTCGGAATTTTTTCAATCATTTCGATTGCTCCTTGTGTAGAACTTGTATGTTTTGACTGCTCATCACGAAAATGGGGCATAATCACATAATAATCAAATCCGCCAAGATTTTTCTTTAAAGAATTAATGAAAAGAGTTTCGTCACAATGGTAAATATACATCTCAACATTGCCTTTGGTGCCGATTGCATTGACGAAATAATTATAAATCATCATTTTATATGTACTCGGTTTATTGATCAGAAAGAAAATATTGATGCTGTCATTTTTATTGATACGTGAAATGTAATAGCCTTTGCCTTTTACCGACTCAATAATCTGTCTTTTTCTCAGCTCTTTATAAGCTTTTTCCACGGTATCTCTCGAAAGGAAGCAAGATTCACTAAGTTCATTGATAGAAGGAATTTTTTCCCCGATCTTGATTTGTCCTCCATCAATTCCGTTTAAAATAGAATCTACAATCTGCTTGTATTTAGGAACCCTGGAGTTTTCGTTAATATGAATATCTAATGTATCTGACATGGTCTTTACTTAGGAAATATGAGTTTTCAGCTATAAAAATATTTCTGAAAATAATGTTTGAATGAAAGAAGACAAGATACAATTTTTTGAATTAAATGACAATCGTCATGTTTTGTGAATTTTTAAAATACAATCAATTGATTATTAAATATTTATAAATTTAATTCTTATTGTTTTAATTTCTTAAAAATCACCAATTTCTTACTTCAAACCTTTATTTAAGTAATTTTAAGATTGAATCCCAAACCTCAAATCAACCTCGAATCTCAAAACCCGAAACTCGAACCCCGAATCTCAAATAAAAAGCCTGCTCTTTTCAGAACAGACTTCAATGAATATGAATGTGAAATTTTTTAAGGCATCTTTTCGAAACCTTCCGCTTTTATTTTCCATGTTCCGTCTTTCGGAAAACCAGGAAATTCGCCTGTCGAACCGTCCCAACCTTCCAACATCATCGCAACGGTTGTTAAAATTCCGCCATTTCCTGGAAGGTAAATTCTCAATCTTCCGTCCTGGAAATTGTGCCCGTTTGGTAAATAAGTATTTGTCTGAACATCCATAAATAATGCATCCAAAGCTTTATTCGGAAGTCCTAATCTTGCCGCATTCATTGCTGTCATCGGGAAATCCCAACCCCAAGTGTGACCCCAGTTCCATCTTTCCCAAACGATGTCAAGCGTATTTTTCATAATTTTTTTATCCAGTTTCGGAGATTCAGGAACCATTCCCAAAGCTCCTAAAACAGCAGGGTGATCGGTCATCCATTTTGGAAAAGTGAAAGAATCTTTCGCTGACTCGGTCGATAAATAAACGCCATCTTGAACGGGAAGTGGAGCTAATTTATTGATGACATCATCCCATTTTTTATCTCTCGATTCACCTAATCTTTCTTTCCATTGTTGCGCAACTTTCAGCGCCCAGTCCCAATAAGCGACTTCGTAAGTAGGATTAAAAGTATCTTTTGCAGGGAAAACTTCCTGCGCAGGAATGACACCTTTTCCAAGATTATAGCGGTTTTTCTCTTTGTCATAAGTTGCAAAATCAGCCATAAATTCAGCCGTTGCATAAACCAGATCTTTATATTTTTCTAAAACTTTTTTGTCTTTGTTGTGGCGATACAAAAGTTCGGTCATATAAATCAAATGCGGCTGTTCCCAAATCAAAAATGCAGCTACGGATGACGGGCTTTCATTGCCTTCATTGTCCGACATTTTAATCCATCGAACGCCTTTATAACCTTGTCTTTCTGCTAATTTTTTAGCTTTTTCAAATGATCTGAAATAATAATCCAGTTGTTTTTTCAGAATCTCCGGTCTTCCCCATAATGCGAAGTGAACGCCGTGCCACCAATGCATTTCTGTGTGCGGTTTTCCGTACCAGCTGTTGAATGTCAAACCTGTTTCCTGAGGCGGATTGCTGCCTCCACACTGAACTTTTGTTAAATATTCAGATAAAACAATTCTGCGCTCCAATTCATTAGCTCTTTTATCCGTACTTCCTTCAAAATCAACAGCTGCACCGCTTTTCCAGAAATTTTTCCAGCCGGAAATGCTCTCTTTTTCAGCATCAGCAAATAAGCTTTTTGAAGTTTTTTTATTTTTTTCTGAAAACTCAACGCTCAATTCAACGGTTTTATTTTTAGAAGAAGGCTCATAAACAAAGTAATGTTTTCCGGCTTCCTTTAATTTTCCATCCGTAAAATATAACTGAGTAAAATAGTCCGCAGTTTGAAGTTTATGTTCAATCAATCCTTGAGTTGAATTTGATGAAATAATTTTTGTTGAATGCTTGTCGTCATTTCCATAAAAAGCCGCTTCATCAAGGAATTGCCCGCTCGGATAAGGATATTTTGCAAACACCTTTAATCTCTTTTGACTGATTAAATCAGACTCAATTTTAATCCCAATTTTATCTGAATTCTGGAAAGATGCTGTCCAAACTTTTACGGGAGTTCCTTCCAGAGTAAATTCACTGGTGATAATTCCTGTCCACAAATCAATTTTCTGATTGATATTTTGTAAATCTGAAACCTGCGCTTTTTTACCGTCTTTTTTAATCAGTTCAATCCCAACATTTCCGAGTTGCAAACGATGTTGATTGACTCTGAAATATTCAACTGCTTTTTTGTTGCGTTCCGGCTCTTTAATCTGAACACTGTACAAAGCTTTTCGCCCGTCATTATTGAAATCATAAGGCTTTAAAGTTTCCTCAAATTTATAATTTTCCGTATTCGGAAAACTGTTCCAGCCCCATTCTGACTGGGTTCCGAGCGAAACTCCATTTTTGTAATATTCAGGGAAAGACTGCATTCCGGTAATGTCAACTGTGTAAGCAAATTTTCCGTTTCCAACCGTTAAAGTGGAAAGCGTATCTGCTTTTGTATTGACCACATTATGTCGCTGAACGACCTTTTTTCGGTCGATTTTCTGAGCATTCAAGGATGAAAATCCAATGCAGAAAAGACTTAGGTATATTGCAATTTTTTTATTCATTATATAGATTTAATTTTAATTTTTATCAGCCACGAATACACGAATTTTTTTATAAAAATTAATCTTTTATTCGTGCATTCGTGGCATTAATTATTTCAAAACCGTAGCACTCATCATTCCAATCACCACATCATTGCTTACCGCCGTTAGTTTTATCGATTTTAATTCCTTACTCGAATCAATCGGCAAATCCAGAATTGTTGCAGCACCGCCATCAACCTGACGGTCTGTAAATCCTTTGATACTAGAATATTTGCTCAAAGTTCCGCCTTTATACAATTCTCCCGTCTTCAGTTTTACACGATACAGAATTTTATCATCCGGAATTTCAAACGCAAAATTGTCATCAAATAAATCCTGCTCAATCGGCCACCAATTTGTTGGATTTTTCAATTCTAATTCTGATGTCGAACCATCAACATATTGAACCGTGATTGTTCCATTCACAATCTGCGACTGCATCGGATTGGTAGAACCGGCCATCAGAAAATAGATTTTTTTCCCTTTTCCACTTAAAGGAATTTCAACAGAGTCAGGATAATTATCCCACTGACTTACAAAGGCAATATTTTTATCTGTTTTATCAATTAAAAATGGAATTCCTAGGAAATCAACTTTGCTATTTTTTCTTTTGCTCATCAATCCGCTGTCATCGATTTGTTGGCGAAAGGTATTTTTGATTAAAGATTTCAGTTACTTTTTCATTGTATTTTGAAGCTAATGAAATGTTATTAAACTGACCTTGATTTTCAATGTCCCAATCTGTGATTTCAATATTTTGTTTAATTCCGTTGTAATCAAGTTCAATAGAATTGGTTCCTTTACTTAAATAATTTGAAGGAATTTCAATCGATGTATTTTGATTTTTTTGGATGGTAAAAGTTTTATTTAAGCCATTAACTGTCAACTTTCCATTAATAGGATTGGAAGATTTTGACTGAATTTGTATTTTTTTATTCACCCATTTTGTTTCCAAAGGAAAACGGATATCTATATTTACAGGTTGCCACCAAGTGGTTTTGTTTTCTTCAACCTGAACGAAAAAAGTTCCTTTTCTTTCTTCCTGGACTAAATTAAACTGATTTCCGTTTCGAATTTTAATCAATCTCTGTGGGTCGTAAACTTCTTTAATTTTCTTTTTTGAATCAAAATTCAACTGAAGATTTTCAGAAATATAATTGATATAATCGGTTTGCTCATTTTTCAATTCTTCACCAGAATAATTGATTTCAATCTTAAAATCTTTTCCTTTCGGAGTTTCAAACTGAACAAATGGTTGCAGAATGGAGTTGGGTTTAATCTTCCAACCCACATTTTTCCCATTCACTTTTACCGATTTGATGTTGGAATAATTCACAGGAACCTGCATTTCCAACGAAATAGAATTTTGATATTTCGATTTAAATAAATATTCCGTCTTTTTTGAAGTTCTGGTAAACTGATATTCCCAATCCGGAAGTTTCAGCTCGGCAGAATTCCAGTCTTTTGGAAACCCAGGTTTAATGCTGATTTTATTTTCCAATAAATTTGGATAAACCCCAAAAAGTCCTTCCGTCAAAGTTCGGGAAGCGACACCAATCGGGTCAGCAAAATCACGATACAGTTCTCCACGAAATGCATCGTAGTGAGAAAGCTGCTCAAAATTTCCCGGACTGATGCCATAATACATCGACTCAACCAAATTTCCCTTCCAAAGTTGGTACGCATCTTCGGTTCTTCCGGCTTGCCAATACGCCAGAGCGGTCTGTAAATTTTCCGCCAAAGCGACATTGTTAATCGACCAATCGTAAGGTTGCCAGTTGGTTGTGGAAAGCGTGTAATAGTTTTTATCTTTCTCTCCTTTTACCGTCACCGGAATTTTCGGAGTGTGATTGTTAATGTATTGTAAGTTCTGATAATCTTCAAATTCATTCAGAATAAACGCATCCGAAACGTGATAAATCGACCAGATTCCAGGTTTGTCGTGAACGATTTGATTGCCCAAAGCATCTTTGTATTCAGCAAAATAACCTTTGTCTTTTATCCAAAGCTGGTTTTTCATTGCTTTTAAAATAGATTCAGCTTCCTGTTCGTAAGGTTGGGGATTTTCGCCGATGATTTTCGCCAGTTTTGCCATTTCACGGTTGGCTCTGTAATTATAAGCCGAAGTGTGTGTCACTTTTCCACCCGAATATTGAAGCGCATCACTCGCCCAAATCGCAGCATAGGCATCGTACAAATCGCCACGTTTGAAATTCCGTTTTTCCCAATCCATATGACGAACCATCGTCGGCCACATTTTTTTCAAGAATTCTTTGTCGCCGGTGTAATTGAAATGCGAAAACATCTGGTCAAAAAACACCAGATTCATATCGTAATGATGGGGTTTTGTATTGTCATTCGGGTTTCTGGAAATATATCCGCTTGAAAATACGGAAGTTCCCATTTTTTCCTCGTGACGGGCAAGATGACGCATCGTATCCATTTCGACAGGTGCAAAATCGGGTTTCAAAACCTGTGAATTTGCATAGCTTTCAAAATGTTCTTTTGCTCTGTCGTGCCAACTCAATGCATCTGCTGTGTAAGCGCCACGCCAAGCATTTAACCGCATTCTCCACGCAACTGCGCCGTGAAGAAAGGTCGGACTTTCCCAGATTCCGTCTGCGGCAACAGCTAAATTGGCTCCGAAATTATTTAAATCTGCATCCGGAGTTTTTAATTGAATTCTGGTAGTTAATGTTAAACGGGATTTTTCAGCTTCATTAAAGATGTTTTTCAACTCTTCATCGGAAAAGTTTTTCGTAGATTTTCCTTTAGAAATTTGAATGTAAATCGGTTGCTTTTGTGAAGAATAAGAAGCGTAAACGATCGGAGATTTATCTATTTTATTTTGAGTAAAAGCAGGAAGATTTTCCAGTGTTTCTGCATCGGTCATCTGCAAAAAAGGAACATTTGAAAAGTTCCCGTTTACCATCTGAGTTTCTTTTTTCTTATTTAAATAATTCAATTGAAACTGATTCTTTAAGGCCTGAAATTGATTATTCAGACAATATTCCGGCAACAGATAAAATCCGGATTCCGGATCTGCGCCAATGTCGCCGTTTCTGCTGAAAGTTGTTCCGCTTGCACCGCCATAAACTGCGTAGATTTTTGTTGAAGAATCTATATTGACGGTTTCCATTTTCAAAACTAAACCTTCCTCTTTAGCTTGTGCCAAAACGGTCAGTTTTAAAGTTCCGTTTCCAAGAACTGGGTCTTTGATTTCATACAACATCGAGCCTGGTCGATAACGAGTTTCAATTTTATCAGCTTGAATTAATTTCTTAATCGAATTTCCTTTCTGAATAACGAACTGAAGATTTCCGCCCATTCCCGGAAGATACAACGCAAATTCCGGCAAATCTCCGGCTTCAACTCGCGATGCACGATTATCACCATACAAAGCACGATTGAATCTGTACTTTCCGTTGACCAATAAAAAATCGCCTTTATCCTCTTTATAATGCAGCTCACGCTCGTTATTCTGCCAATGTTTTGACTGGGAATAGGAGAGTGAGAATGCCGACAAAACAATGAGTCCGGCGAAAATGGTTTTCCTTCGCATTTTATGGTTTTAGCTCGGTTAAAGGTTGTCCGTTAACGGTTACATTTTTAAGGTTTACATTTTTCATATGATCCACTTTGTACGGAATTTGTACACCTGTCATTTTAGCATTGATCATCGTGAAATCCGTTACGGGAGAAGATTCGTAAGCGGCAGAAAGTACAGCATATTTACCGCCTTTGTCCACCGTAAGATTTTCTACCCAAATATTTCTGATCGTAGGAATATGATTTCCCGGTTTTTCATAAAACATATTGAAACGTACAGCAGCTTCCTTATAAGCACCAACTTTTGTATTGTAAAAAAATACATTTTCTACCGTTCCGCCACGGCTTGAGCTGGTTTTAATTCTTAAAGCACGGTCAAGATTTTTACTGTCCATTACATTATTTAATGCATAAATATTTCTTGCGCCGCCTGCAATTTCGCTTCCGATAACAACACCGCCGTGACCGTCTTTCATTTCGCAGTTTTCGATAATGTGGTTTTCGGCAGGTTTTCCGATGTCTCTTCCGTCTTCATCTCTTCCGGATTTGATGGCAATACAGTCGTCGCCTGTATCGAAATAAGAATCTTTAATCCATACATTTTTACAGGCTTCAGGATCGAAACCGTCATTATTCGGACCGTGACTGATTACTTTTACTCTTTCAATCAAAACATTTTCACACAAAACAGGATTCAAATTCCACATCGGAGAATTTTTTACCAAAACATCTGCCATATAAAAGTTTTTTGATTTGTAAGGCTGAACGAAATTTGGTCTTAAATACCATCCGTCCCCAAAAACTCTTTGTCTTGCAGGAGTTCTGTTTGCCATATATTCGTGAAGTTTCGCACGAGCCGGATTTTGTCTTCCCGGACGTGATGTGTTGTAGCCGTATTTTGTTGCTCCACACCAAAACCACCAGTTATCATTGTCTGAATTTCCGTCTAAAGTTCCTTTTCCGGTAACGGCAATATTTTCTTCTTCATAAGCATAAATTAAAGACGAATAATTCATACATTCCATTCCTTCCCAACGGGTAAAAACGATAGGGTAGTCTTTGCTGTCCTGACTGAATAAAATCGTAGAACCGTCGCTTAGATGCAGATTAACATTAGATTCTAAATAAATAGCACCAGTAAGGAAAATTCCGTTTGGAACGACAACTCTTCCGCCACCTTCTGCGCTGCATTTTTCAATGGCCTTTTTGAAAGCTTCCGTATTTTTTGTTTTTCCGTCACCAACTGCGCCGAAATCGGTAATCAAATAGTCAACTTTTCTGAATTCAGGTTTTTTGATTTTCTTTTTTAAAGCTTTTATTTCTTTTAAAGGCTGTTTTGCTGAAGTCCAGGGTTTGTATTGTGCCGATGTCTGTGCCGATAACAGGAATACAAAAAGGATTAAGACATATTTTTTCATAAAGAATTGTAGGTTTAATATGAAGGTTGGATTATTATTTTCTTTATAATCGCAATCTAAAATAATTAGAACGAATAATTATCCTGCACTGTCGGTTTTTGTATTTATTCTTTGAATTTAAATTTATAAAAGAGGTTTTGAAATAAGCTGTCGCTCCTCCGGAGCTTTGATTTTTTTAATATGATTTGCTACAAAGATATTGCTCCTACAGAGCAAATCGAATATAAATTTAGAAACAAAAAAAGAGAAGTAAACTGGTTATTTCTCTTTTTTATTTGCAATAAATGCTTAATTTTTTATTTAAAACTTATAAACGAATGCATTAATATTCATTCCTGCACCAACTGATGCAAATAAAACGACGTCGTTTTTCTTGATGGAATGTGAAGGCAGTTCATTATTTAAAATCATAGTCAATAATGACGGTATTGTAGCGACGCTGCTGTTTCCGAGTTTACTGATTACCATCGGCATAATATCAAGTGGAGTGGGAGTGTCGTATAACTGATAAAATCTGTTGACAATCGCTTCATCCATCTTTTCGTTTGCCTGATGAATAATTATTTTATCAAGCTGGTCTATTGAATATCCACTTTGATCGAGACATTTTTTCATCGCTTCCGGAACATGAACAAGGGCAAATTCGTAGATTTTGCGACCATCCATTTTAATGTATCTTATGTCCGGACAATTTTGATTGTTGTAAGATTTACCGAAATTAAGAAAATCTTTTTCCTTTAACGTAAATGAGGCCGAAACATGGGATTTTATACCAGAATCGTCATCTTCGTCATTGGCTTCCAAAATTACAGCTCCAGCTCCGTCTGCGTAAATCATACTGTCTCTGTCGTGAACATCCACAACCCGGGAAAGTGTTTCAGCACCAATAATCAAGCATCTTTTCGCTAAACCTGATTTTATAAATGCATTCGCCTGAATCACTCCTTCAATCCAACCAGGACATCCGAATAATAAATCGTAACCAACACAGAAATTATTTTTAATCTGTAATAAATGTTTTACTCTGGAAGCAAGACTGGGAACTGCGTCTGACTGTATCGTATCAAATCGTACATCGCCAAAATTATGGGCGAAAATAATATAGTCTAAAGTTTCAGGATCGATTTTTGAGTTTTCTATTGCATTTTTAGCTGCAATAAATCCTAAATCAGAAGTTACCTGATCCTTGCTTGCATATCTTCTTTCTTCAATTCCTGTAATTTTTTTTAATTTACTGGTAATTAATGAGTTGTCTTCTTTCAGGTTTTCGCCCTGTTCGTTAAGGAAAATATGCTTATCGAAAAAAAGATTTGTAATGGTTTCTGATGGTATGTAATTGCCTACACCTATAATTTTACTTTTCATATTCAGGGATCTCGTTGTTGAGACTCTATAAAATATTACGAATTATTAATATTTTTTTAATAAAGGTAGTTTTTTTATACCGAAAAATACTATTCGTGATAATTTATTACAACGATTTAACATTCGATGCATAAAAAAGAAGAGAATAAGATAAAAAGTTTAAGGATTTCCGGGCTGTATAATCGACTGAATAAAAATATTTTAACCCTGAAAATTAATCTAAGAAAGATTAGAAAGCTGAGATGTTAATTGTTAAAAGTTTTTTTATTTATTTTTTTCTCTCGTACTTTAATAATAAAATCAGGAACAACCACCAGTTCTCCGGCTTTTACTTTAATATCGAAGCTTTTGGTTTCGCAATAGGTATTGGCAGGAAGTGTAGATTCGTCAAGCACAATCGTGTAATTACCAGTCGGTAAAAAAGAATTGAATTTTCCTTCATCGTCACTTCCGATTCTCTGGATAATGTTGTTTTCCTTAATGATCTGGAATGCCACCGAAGAGGCTCTGTGCTCGAAATCTACCGCAACTTTTGAGTCATAATCGAAAAATATTTTACCCTGAAGCGTTCCGTTCTGGTGAAGCGGAATATTTAACGGATACGAATAAGAATCTACATTAAATTCAGACTCATCATAATACCAACCTTGCTGAATAAACTGCTTCAGCCTGTATTTCCCGAAAGGTACATTTTTATAGGTTGCCGTTCCTTCTGCAGTGGTTTTAAGGGCTACATTATTGATATTCACGATAAAATCGCCTGCGGTTTTTTCTCCTAAATCAAAAATATTGTTGTTGTTTTCGTCATAAAAGGCAAGAACCTGAATTTTTCCTTTTTTATCAGGATTTAATACTGTATTTCTTAAATTCCAAGTTAAACCAAGCTCAATGGTCAGAATATTATTTGCTAAAACTCCTACCGAATAGTTGTACCACGAAGAATTCAGAAATGCGCTGAATTTTTTACCGTTATACTTTGCATTTAGAAATGCTGAAGGCGATTTTCCGTAGATCACATCGTCTACATAAGAAAACCCTGTACTCAGATTGAATTTATCTTTGATGAAGCTGTCGTTGTAGAAAAACGATACTGTAAGCTTTTTATAATCTGTATTGGGT
>NZ_JBFRGA010000150.1:0-18094 GCF_052115105.1 Chryseobacterium sp. 2TAF14 | reverse complement strand
GAGTTACTATCGGCGGCTCTGTTGTGAAGTCCTCCAAAGAAGTGAAAGAAGGGGATGTTATTAAAATTCGCAAAAATCAAATTGATTATAAAATTAAAGTAATACAGATTCCTAAAAGCAGAATTGGGGCGAAATTAGTTCCGCTTCATATCAAAGATGTGACAGATAAAGATCAATACGAACTGCTAATGATGAGAAAAATGTCTCAGGAATATTACAGAAACAGAGGCGAGGGAAGACCTACCAAAAAAGACAGAAGAGACATGGATGATTATGTAGAAAATGATGTAACCGCAGATTTTACAGATTGGGATGATTTCTTTGGCGAAGACGGCAGTGATTCTGAAACCAATGATTAAATTTTAATACCAATAAAATGAAAAGCTCTAGAGATAGAGCTTTTCTATGATCTCCCGAATGATATCTTCAGGATCTTTATGATCTGTATTAATGCTAAACTGTGCCTTGCTGTAATATACATTCCGTTCAAATAAATGTTTGGCAATAAACTCAGGAATATCTTCATCAGGAATTTTTGCAATTAAAGGTCTTTTTTCTTTCTGCTTTGAAATTCTTTCTGCTAAAGTTGAAATTGACGCTCTTAAAAAAAAGCTCTTTGAGTTATTATTAATAATTTCCATATTATTATAATAAACCGGCGTTCCTCCTCCCAGGCTCAAAACGATGTTTTCCTGGGTGGCTAAAATTTCTTCCAAAGTTTCTCTTTCCAGCTTTCTAAAGTAGATTTCTCCCTTTTTCTCGAATATTTCGGGAATGGTCAGTTTATTTCGACGAGAAATTTCTTTATCGAGGTCAATTAATTTAAAATTTATTTTGTCGCTTAATATTTTGGAAATGTGAGATTTGCCACTTCCCATGTATCCTAACAGTGAAATTATCATGAAAATATTTTAAACAAATTTGCGAAAAAGTTTTGAGATAATGAAAAAAGTCCTATCTTTGCACCACTAAAAACAAGGGACATTACTTAACAATGAAACTTGATAATAAAGTGGCCGACTCGGTAGCTCAGCTGGTAGAGCAATACACTTTTAATGTATGGGTCCTGGGTTCGAATCCCAGCCGGGTCACTAGCAAAAAAATTACGAAATTGCTGTAATTTTATTGCCTGTGTGGTGAAATTGGTAGACACGCCATCTTGAGGGGGTGGTTTCCTAAGGATGTGCTGGTTCGAGTCCAGTCGCAGGCACTGCAAAAAAAAATATTCAATTAATAATTGATATTATATAAAAATAATTTTATATTTGTCAACGTTAATTTGATGTGACCGACTCGGTAGCTCAGCTGGTAGAGCAATACACTTTTAATGTATGGGTCCTGGGTTCGAATCCCAGCCGGGTCACAAGTTTACTGAAAAGTAAATTTTTTTCATATTAATATTTTGTGATTTGGTGTTCAAAGGCTTCCTTCAGGAAGCCTTTGATTTTTTGTGTCAATCAAGATGCATATTGTCAATCAGTCTTACGCTGTCTACATCAACTACAATAAACGCTCTGTAAGATTTATCGTCTTCTCTTTGGTTGGTTTCTTGTAATGTGCTTTCATCGGCAATCAGGAAATATTCCAATTCCATATTTTGCTGGTTATTGAAAACGGTATTTACTTTTTCTTTAATTTCAGCAATAGAAGTGGTTTTAAACCAGTCTTTAACTTTTGAAAGTGTGTCAAAAATTATTTTAGCGTCTTCTTTTCTTTCGTCGGTGAGGCGCTGGTTTCTTGAGCTTAATGCTAAACCATTTTCAGCTCTGTAAATAGGAACTCCAATTATATTGATAAGCAGCTTTTTTTTCTCGACCATTTTTCTGATAATCGCCAGTTGCTGGAAATCTTTTTCACCGAAATAAGCATTGTCGGGCTGTACTTTTCTGAAAAGCTCCTCAACTACGGTTCCTACACCGTCAAAATGTCCCGGTCTTGATTTTCCTTCCATTTCATTTTCCAAACCATCATAGTCATAATGTTTGCTTTCTGTTTTTTCAGGATAAATATCTTCCACTTGTGGCAAGTAGAGAGCATCTACCAGTTCTGAATTTTTGAGAATAGCTATATCATTATCGGTATCTCTCGGATATTTTTCCAAATCTTCAGGGTTGTTAAACTGTGTAGGATTTACAAAAATTGAAGAAATTACCAGGTCATTTTCTTTTCTGGCGGCTTCGTATAATGACAGATGCCCTTTGTGCAAAGCGCCCATTGTAGGGGCAAAACCTATCTTTTTGCCCATTTCTTTCTGTCTTTCTATAAAATCCTGAAGTGTTTTTTTGTTTTTTAGAACTTCCATAGTTTATTTTAATAACAATTCAAAAATACTAAATATTAAGGGATTGATTTTTAGTTTTAATACAATAATCTCAACAAGTATCGTAAAAAAATGTTAATTAGGATAATGTTGAATGTTTTTTCGTAATTTTGCATATTAGAGCGTTATTTAAAATTATATAAAAAATTATATGCCCAATCAGAAAATACTGTACATTACCACAGAGATGTACCCTTATCAGGAAGACACAAATTTAGCAGCGGTGGTAAACAAAATGGCACTTAAAATGCACCAAGAAGGCAATGATGTAAGAGTTTTTATGCCAAGATTCGGACAGATAAGTGAGAGAAAATTCCAGCTTCATGAAGTAATTCGCCTTTCGGGGATGAATATTATCATCAATGATTTAGATCAGCCTTTAATCATTAAAGTGGCTTCGCTTCCAGGTGAAAGACTGCAGGTTTATTTCATCGACAACGAAGAATACTTCAAAAGAAAACAATATTATTTTGATGATGAAGGAGTAGCGTTTGAAGACAATGACGAGCGAGCTATATTTTTTGCACGCGGTGTAATAGAAACGATCAAAAAACTAAACTGGGTTCCGGATGTTATCCACTTAAATGGATGGATGTCTTCTTTCGTGCCTATTTATTTGAAAACATACTACAAATCTGATACTTATTTCAAAGATGCTAAAATCGTACTTTCATTATATAATGAAAAGGATGCGGCTTTGGCAGGAAATGTAGGTGAGAAACTGAAATTCGATAATATTTCAGATTTAAATGCGTTAAATAAACCTAGTTTCGAGAGTTTTGTAATCGAAAGTATGAATTATGTGGATGAAGTGGTAAAAGGAGACGAGTTTTTAAACGGCGATCTTGATAAAGGTTTCAATGAAACGACTACTTCAAAATCTGAATACCTTGATGTAGACTCTATCAGTAAATTATATTAATATACATTTTGATGATTTATAATATTAGAAAAATTTTTACCATTCTTTCTGTAATGGTTTTAGGTGGTGTATTGGTTTATAACTGCGAACCGGAGCCAGATTCTTTAGGTGAACAGTTATTCTTGGATGGTGCGGCAGAAGGAGTTGAATCTTCTTATGACCTTATTGCTTACAATATTGATAATAATGATACGATAAGAACGGATGCATTTAAATTATTAAATCTTATCAGCTCTGGTTCTACATCTTCAACTGCGGTTTTGGGAGCTTTTAATGAAAACCAGTTTGGTATGCAGAGAGCTTCTTATTTTACTCAGGTGAGATTAGCTTCTTATAATCCTGATTTTGGCACTAATGCGGTAGTAGATTCTGTGGTTTTGGTTCTTAAACCGGTAGTTAGTCTAGATTCTATTCAGACAACTACAGATGAAAATTATATTTATCCTGACGGAAATGTAGATGCTAAAAAAGTAGTAAATACGTATCCTATTAAAAAATATGGTAAGGCAAAGCTTAACGGCGGTAAACTTACACTACAAGTACATGAAGTTGCCGAGTTTATGAATGGAGTTAATGATAAAGTTTATTCTGATAAAAACTTTGCAACATCTACTTTTTTAGGTTCTAAAGAAATTTCAGGTAATGCAACTTCTATAGCTATTACCAAAGATTCTGACGGTAGCTCATTATTTACGGGGAACACAGGTATTAGAATTCCTTTATCGCCATCTGTTTTTCAAACAAAAATTATAAATAAGAAAGGTCAGCCAGAATTGAATGATGCTTCAAATTTTATCAGACATTTCAGAGGGCTAAAAGTTTCTGTTGTTGAAAGTGACGGCTATTTATTCCAGTTTACTCCAAATGATATGGAGTTGATCATGTATTATAAAAATGATAAAGATGTAAATGGAATAAATACAAGACCTCAAACAAAATACGAGTTTGCTGTAAAATCTTCTAATATGCATTCTGCTTATTATGAATATAATAGAACTGGATCAGCTGTACAAAGTGTAATACCAAATACAACAACTGGAGATAAAAAATTGTATGCTCAAGGAATGGGTGGTAATTCAATTGGTATAAAATTCAAAGAAGAAGAGATTAATAAGCTGAAAAAGCTATATCAAGATAACAAAGCTGCCATTATCAGTGCAAAAATCAGAATTTATACAGATTCTGATTGGTCTAAGAACCCTTATGCAAAACCGGGCGCCGGTGATTTCACTATCGTTCAAAGAGATAAAGATAAAAGCTCCGGAAAAGAAACAACAGCATTTACAACAGATTATACTTCTTTAGGAGCATTATTTATTCCTGTGAGAGCTTATAATAGAAGTGTTGATAATGTCAATTATTACGATTTTACTGTAACTAAATCTTTAAAGGATATTGTTGAATCGAGTGATATGACTTATGATAATTATAAAAATAAATATTTCAAAATAGATCTAGCTCAGTTTGCTCCTAATGCTTCAGGTTCTATTGCTGGTGTTAATTATACCACCCGAGCATTTTCAATGGGAAGAGCCGTTTTTGTTGGTTCAGATCCTACAAATAGTGAAAATGATACAACTGTTACTCCGGATGAGATTAAACTGAGAGTAACTTTAGGAACTAAAAAATAAAAATACTAATAATACATTTGTTTAAAATATGTGCGGAATAGTTGGTTATACAGGTTTCCAGGATGCTTATGATATCGTTATCAACGGTCTCAGGAGATTAGAATACAGAGGTTACGACAGTGCCGGAATTGTTTTAGAAAATACAGCCAACAGCTTTAGTGTGGAAAAAACTAAAGGAAAGGTTGATGATTTGGTTAATATTTCTAATAATTTAAAAGGAACTTCAAGAATCGGAATGGGACACACCCGTTGGGCAACTCACGGCGTTCCGAGTGACAGAAATTCTCACCCTCATATTTCCAATAACGGAAAAATAGCAATTGTTCATAATGGGATTATCGAAAATTATGACACCATTAAAACAATGCTTATCGAAAAAGGATTTTCTTTCAAATCTGAAACAGATACCGAAGTTTTGGTTAATTTAATCCAGTATTTTACCGACCTAAACACTGAAACAGATTTTCCTACAGCAGTAAGATATGCATTAAATGAGGTTTACGGAGCTTACGCAATTACGGTAATGCACGAAGATTTTCCGGGGCTTTTAGTGGTTGCAAGATTAGGGTCTCCTTTAGCGATCGGAATTGGCGAAGAGGAATATTTTATTGCTTCTGATGCTTCTCCTTTCGTTGAATTTACAAAAGAAGCCATTTATCTTGAAGAAGGCCATATGGCGACAATATCTTTAGAATCGGGTGTTGATATCAGAACGATTCAGGATAATTCTAAGATCATCCCTGAAATCCAGGAACTTAAATTAAGCTTAGAGCAAATAGAAAAAGGCGGATTTGAACATTTCATGCTGAAAGAAATTTTCGAGCAGCCAAAATCTATTCATGATACAATGAGAGGAAGACTGATTGTAAATGAAGGTGTCATTAAGATGGCAGGGATTTGGGATCACGTAGAGAAATTCAAAAATGCAAACAGAATTATCATTATCGCTTGCGGTACTTCATGGCACGCCGGTCTTATCGGTGAATATCTTATCGAAGAATTTGCAAGAATTCCGGTAGAAGTAGAATATGCTTCCGAATTCAGATACAGAAATCCTATTATTACAGATAAAGATGTGGTAATTGCTATTTCTCAGTCGGGAGAAACTGCAGATACAATGGCTGCTTTAAAACTGGCTAAAGAAAAAGGTGCATTTATATATGGTATATGTAATGTAGTAGATTCTTCAATCGCACGGATTACTGATGCAGGATCTTATACTCATGCAGGACCGGAAATTGGGGTTGCTTCTACAAAAGCATTTACAGCTCAGTTAACCATTCTTTCTTTAATTGCATTAAAATTAGGAAAGCACAACGGTAATTTAGGAAATGCAGAATTTATGAGTCTTATCTCTGAACTTGATGCGATGCCTAAAAAAATCGAAGAAGTATTAGAAGGAACGCACGAACTTACCYAAAATATTGCCAAAGATTTTGTAAACGCAACCAATTTCCTTTACTTAGGGAGAGGTTACAATTATCCCGCAGCCTTGGAAGGAGCTCTTAAATTAAAAGAAATTTCTTACATTCATGCAGAAGGATATCCTGCGGCAGAAATGAAGCATGGGCCAATTGCTCTGATTGACGAAAACATGCCAATCGTTATCATTGCACCTAAAAAAGGACACTATGATAAAATTGTAAGTAATGTACAGGAAATTAAAGCAAGAAAAGGTAAAGTAATTGCGGTAGTAAACAAAGGAGACACCCAGGTAAGCTCAATGGCAGACTATGTGATTGAAATTCCTGAAACGTCAGAATGTTTTTCTCCAATAGTGGCTTCAGTGCCTTTACGGCTTAATTATAAAAATTAACATGAAAAGGATATTTCTTTTATTATTGTCTGCGTCGGTAGCATCGGTATCTTGTTCAGGTGGGGGAGCCTCTTCGGTAGGTAAACCGGGAACAAAAGGAGAATTGATACCTAGAGAAAAAACAAAATCATTCGTTGCACAAAGACCTTATGGTATGGTGGCAATTCCTGGCGGTTCTTTTAYTGCAGGTATGGCTGATGAATCATTTACCAATAATGGTGAAGTTGCACCTTTGAAAACGGTAACTGTAGCTCCTTTCTTTATGGATGAAGCAGAAACTACTAATGCAGAATACAGGGTTTTCATCAATTATGTAAGAGATTCTATCGCCAGAACCATGCTTGCTGAAGCTGCAGGAGAAGGCGGTGAAGGCGGCGGTAGAGGACAAAGCATCGGAGACTATGCTTATCTTGCCAAAAAAGAAGAAAACTTAACACCATATCAAGAATATTTAGAAGGAGCCGGAGGAAGAGACGGATATGATGATACTAAAAGATTAGATTGGAAAATTCCATTACACTGGAACACTTCAAAGTATCCTGACGTAGAATACGCTGAAGTTCTTGAGTCTATGTATTTACCTGCATCTTCCAGAGTAGGCAGCGAAAGACTTATTGATGTTAGTAAATTAAAATACGGTTACAGATGGGGAGATATGGATGTTGCTATTGCTGATAACGAAAGAGGTGTAAACTTCTTGAGAAGCGAAAGTATTGCAATCTATCCTGATACAACAGTTTGGGTAAATGATTTCCATTACACTTATAATGAGCCTTTATTCGAACAATATTTCTGGCACAAAGCATACAAAGATTATCCTGTTGTTGGGGTAACTTGGGATCAGGCAAGAGCATACTGTGACTTCAGAACTAAATTGAAGTCTGATTATAATGAAAGCTTGAAAAGAAGACAACAAAGACCTTTACGTTTCCGTCTTCCAAACGAAATGGAGTGGGAATATGCTGCAAGAGGAGGGAAGCAAAACGCTACTTATCCTTGGGGAGGACCTTATTTAATGGATGATAGAGGTTGTTATCTGGCAAACTTTAAACCAAAAAGAGGTAGCTATATGGAAGATGAGAAAAAAGGAACTTACACCTATACTGCTCCTGTAAAAAAATTCAAAAAGAATACTTTCGGATTATTTGATATGGCAGGTAACGTTTCTGAATGGACAGATTCAGGATATAATAATTCTGCTTACGGATTCTCTTCTACTTTAAATCCTTCTATCAAATCTAAAGCAGACGATAAAAAATCTGTAAGAGGAGGTTCTTGGAAAGATGTTGGTTATATGTTGATGACTGGGGCAAGAGACTGGGAAAACAAAGATTCTGCAAGAAGTTATATCGGTTTCAGAACTGTACAAGATATTCCTGAAGCAGCTGTTAAAGCGAAAAGAGTTAACAGATAATATTGCCTAAATTATTTTTTATTATCAATTTATAACATTTAAAAAAAACTAACTTAGCATGCAAACCCAAACCCTTTACACTCAAATATTTCGGCTAAAAATGCAGTAGATCATTTCGCTGAATTAGAAAACTCACTTTCAAGTAAGTTAGATAAAATGCTTCAGGATGCTAAGCTTGACGTACAGTTATTTGACAGACTAAGAACAGGAATTGATAAATTCTCAAGTTCAGTAGATCAAATCAACCAAACTGTTGACGTATCTGCTTCCACACACAAATATAATGATCAGTTAAACAAAGCTGCATCACACATGGAAAGCATGAATGCTCTTTATGCAATGCAATTAGAAAACGGTCAAAGACAATCAGAATTTGCTAAAAAATATGTTGATGATATGCAGAAATCAGCAGAGCAGTCTGAGAAATTTAATCAAGAATTACAAGGTTTAACAACCAACTTAAACAGCTTAAACAGAGTTTACGGTGGTATGTTAACTGCTATGAAATCATAATCCTTTAACCATTATTTAAACAAAAACTAAAGAAAAGAGAATGGCAAAAGGTAAACAGACTCCACGTCAGAAGATGATCAACCTGATGTATTTGGTGTTCATCGCTATGATGGCCCTCAACATCGATGTTGAAATTATCAGATCATATTATGATTCTACAAGAGCTTTAAATGATACAAGGCATTTGACAGAGCAGAAAAATGAAGATATTTTCGAAAAAACATTAGAAGCGAAGGCACAGCAAGTACCAGATACATACGCAGGACCTTGGGAACAGTATAAAACACTGAAAAGCAAGATTGATGTTTTGGTAAGTTCAGCTGAAGATATCAAAGTTATTCTGAAGAAGCAATCAGATTTCCATGATAAAGATCCTAAAACAGGAAAAGACATGGATGTAAGTGAAAACTTCTCAGCATTGAACAATAACGAAGCTACCACTGAATATTTCTTTAAAGAAGGTGACGAAAATACTCCTTCTGCAAAAGCTTTAGAGCTTAAAAAGCAGTTAGATGATGTAAGATCTTACATTGTAGCTACTTTTGGAGGAGATCCGCAGTTGGCAAAATTAGTTGAAAGAGCAAACAAATCGATCATTGCAGAGTATCCTGCCGGAAAATCTCCGAATGGTAAAACCTGGTTTCAGAATAAATTCTATCACCAGCCTTTGATTGCTGCAATTTCAAATCTGGAGATTATTCAGAATGATGCAAGAAACGTACAGTCAGATGCATTGGCGTTAATGCTTCAGGAAAAAGTGGATGCTAGTATCAAATTTACAAGCTACGAAGCGATCGTTTCTGCACCTACAGATGTTCAGGCTGGTAAAAAAGCTGAAGCAATTGTAATGTTGGGTAACTATTCAAACAGTAGCAAAATCAGCATCAGTGGTGTAAGCAGACAAGAAAACGGTAAAGGATATCTTCCTCTAAATACCGGAGGTATTGGTGAGAAAAAGATCGGTGGTGTAATTACTTTAACAGATGCTTCAGGAAAAGCTCAGCAATTCCCTTTCACGCATACCTATAACGTAATCGCTGGTCCTCAACAAGTTAAACTTGAACAAGGTCTATTACTTTCTGCTGATAAGATGAATGTAATGTATAGAGGATTAGAAAACCCTGTTACTGGATCAATTCTTGGAGCAGATAATGCTAAACTATCTCTTTCAGCTCCAGGTGCAGTTGTGAAAAGTACAGGTAAAGGTAAATGGAATGTTATTCCGTCTACAGGAAATATTGTAAAATTAACTTTATCTGGTACAGATCCTACTGGAAAAACTGTATCTCAAGTATTTGAATATAGAATTAAAGGTGTTCCTAGACCACAAGGTCAGATCAGAGGTAAAGCTGTTAACTTTATGCCGGTTGGTTCTATTCCAAACCAAATTGTTGCAGCAGCGTTACCAGACTTTGATTTCCCGGTATCATTTACTGTAAATAGCTTTATTTTAAAGCTTCCTGGAAGAGCGGGTACTATGATTCAAGGTAACTCTTTATCATCTGCAGAAGGACTAATCAGAAATCTTCGTCCTGGTGATGTAGTTCAGATTTATGATATCCAAGCTACGGCTACAGGACTTGGTAATCAGCGATTGAAGGAGATATCACCGGTTATTATCAATGTTCAATAACATTTAATTTGTAAATTCATATTATGAAAAAATATATTAGCAGTCTTTTAGTATTAGCTTCTGGGTTTGTATTTTCTCAGACTATTCTAAATGCTTCTTCTCCGGAAGAGTTCAGACAGATGAGAGCTGAAAATATGAAAAAGGTCGGAGATACTATTGTTAGTAATAAAGTAACTCCTTTAGAGTATGGCTTTGTAGATGAAAAAGACATCTTAAAAAGCATGATGGTTTGGGAAATAATTGATCTCAACGATAAGATTAATCAACCATTCTATTATGACAATCCAAACGGATTGCTTTCAAAAACTACAAGATCTTTGTATCAAATTTTATTAGATGCAGCTTTAAATGGTCAGATTGATGAAGTTTATGAAGATGAAAACTTTTCTACTAAGTCAACTCCTGAAGCAATTAAGAAGAAGTTAGAAAGTGAAAGAATTGATGATGAATTAATTGAAATCATTAACTCTGGTGCAACTCCTACTGAAGCTCAGAAAAAGCAATATATTGATATAATCAGAACAACTACTGACAAAGTAAAAGTTTTAAAGATTATGGGTATGTGGTTTATTGACAAAAGAGATGGTATGATGAAATACAGACCTCTTGGTATTGCTGCAATGGGACCAGATCCAACTTCTATCGGAAGAATCGGTCCGGATGGTCAGCCTTTGGCTGGTGCTGATGAACTTGTAGATTTATTCTGGGTTTATTATCCAAAAGCAAGAGATATTTTAGCAAACAATTATGTATTCAACAGAGCAAATTCGTCTGCGGATTTATCTTTTGATGATATAATCAATGCAAGAAGATTCTCGTCAATCATCTACAAATCTTCAAATGGTCTTGGTGATGGTACTATTAAAGATTATGTTCCTAGAAATGCTGAAGAGCAATTGGCTGAAAGCCAAAGAATCAAAGAACAGATTCTTCAAATGGAAAACGATATGTGGAATTACTAAATTTCACTTGATATTTATAAAAAACCTGAGTACATTTACTCAGGTTTTTTTATTATAAAATTGTTCTCTCCATAAAATAAAAGTTAGCCGATTTTATAGACCTTTTAATGAATCTCTTATATGAAAAATGTAGATTACATCATCGTTGGTGATGGTTATGCAGCCTTATTTTTTGCACATCAGTTACTTTTAAATAACAAATCATTTGTCGTTTTCTCTGAAGGGAAGAAAAGTGCATCACAAATTTCTGCAGGTATTATCAATCCTGTAGTTCTAAAAAAGTTTACTACATTTTGGCTGGCTCAACAGCAAATCGATTTCTTAAAAAAGACCTTAAAAGAAATAGAATCTTACACTGGTGAAAATTATCTGATAGAATCTCCTATCCACAGAATTTTTCATGATGAAAATGAGCAGAAACTTTGGCTTAAAAAATCGGCTAATGATGACTTAAAAAACTTTTTAGATGAAAAATTCGATCATTTAAATAGTGTAAAAAACGACTTTCATACGGGAAAGGTTAATCAGTCAGCAAGGCTTAATGTTAAAGGCTTTTTTGATGGTTTATTGAGCTATTTAGAAAATAATGAAAATTTGATCAGAGAAAAATTCGATTATTCTTTGATTGACACTTCAAATTCCAGATATAAAGATTTCAGTTTTAAAAATATTCTGTTCTGCGAAGGAATGGGTGTGAAAGAAAATCCGTACTTTTCAGATATTTCTGTCAATCCAAACAAAGGTCATCATATCCGTATAAAGCTTTCCCAACTTATTCCGGAGAATATTACGATTAAGAAAAAACATTTTTTATTTCCCTTAGAAAACGATCTTCATTTTTATGGCGGAACGTATGATCGTGAACAATTACATCACGAAATTGATAATTCTGCTGTTGAACAATTGCAAAAAGGCCTTTCAGAATTTTATCCGTACGATTTTGAAATCAAAGAAATACATTTTGGTTTCAGACCTACCGTAAAAGACAGGAGACCTATTTTAGGAAGACACTCCGGGTACACAAATTTTTATGTATTCAACGGTTTAGGAGCTCGCGGGATTCTCAATGGATGTTATTTCTCAAAAACCTTATTTGATTTCATAGAAGATAATATGCCGCTGCCTCAAGAAATTTCTATAGAAAGATTTTAATTACAAAAGACGCCTTTGAGACGTCTTTTCTTATTTATTGTAAAGCTATTTTTTTACTAGGCTGATCTTTTTTTGCATGAAATAAAACCATATCAACATCTTTTTTTAGAAGAGTTACTTCATATTTGTTTTCAATAAATTGATATTGATTATCATCCGTAGAAAAACCCGGGTTTTCTAAATTTTTTTGCAGTTCGTAAGTTTGACCATTCAGCCTTACAACAACTGTATTTTTAGTATTGTTGGTAATAATTTCCATTTTATCACCATGGCGGTCTGCAACAGTTACCTTACTTATATCATCACGAGATGCGGGAGTTTCTTGTTGCACAATCGTTGTGTCAGGATCTTTAGCCGAATGTGTACACGCTGATAATGCGGAAATTACGAGTAGTCCGAGAGAGATTTTTTTCATTTGTAATTTTGTTTTTTAAAGGTTTCATATTAATTGTTTTGGTGATGTAAAATTACAATTATATTTCTTTAAAATTTGTTAAATTTTAATAATTTAAGCAATTAGAATGCCATTTAATAATATTTTTTAATGTTAAATATAATTATCTGCCATTCTCACTCACTTTTCAGAGAATTTCAAGAAGAGTTAAATTTTGTTAATACTGAATTAAGTATTAAAACCTAAACATACATTTGCAACTTCTAATGAGAAACTATATTGTATATTTTTTGACGAGCCTTTTTCTGCTTTTTATGGTAGAAAGCAAACTTAATGTCAAAACTTTGCGTAGCGACTTCTCAGGTCATATTTCTCACAATTATCCCAATAAAATTGATCAGAACAATCAATCGGTTACAAAATTTTCTATTCAGCAAACAGCAAATAGTGCAGACGGTTTTTCTATAGAATTGGCGGAAGATGATTTTCAGTTTTCAGATTCGGCGAAGGCAATAATTGTTTTTGCAAGTGTATTTGGGCTGATTTATTCATTCGGGCTATTATTTAAAAAAAGGTTTAAACCTTCAATCTCAGGTCTTTTACAGCATTTAAGTTCTGTAAAAACATTCATTCTGATTCGTTCTATCAGAATATAAAATTTTATTTTCCGATTTTCTTTTTGCTCCACAATCTCGGCGCAAAAAACGTTGCGTTGTGTTCAAAATGATTTCACAATGTAAATATTTCCAGAATTATTTATTCAAATTAAACTTTTAACGATTTATACCACTCTAAAATTATGATGAAAAGAGTTGTCTCAGGCGTTGTTTTAAGCGCCGTTCTCCTACTGTTCAGCTGTAACGGGAAAAAGGAAGAAAAACAAGAAGATTCCGTGTATCCGGTAACTTCACCTGTGAAAATGGATACCATTATTAACAAAGATTTTGTCGCTCAGATTCAGTCTGTGAAAAACATTGAAATTCGTGCTCAGGAAAAAGGTTTCCTTGAAAAAATTTATGTCGATGAAGGTCAGTACGTAAAAGCCGGGCAGACTTTATTCAGAATTATGCCGCAGGTTTATCAGGCAGAATTATTAAAGGCCAAAGCCGAAGTAGAACAGGCTTCAATTGAGTTAAAAAACGCAAGTACTCTTGCCAATAACGATATTGTTTCCAAAAACGAAAGATTGATGGCAAAAGCCAAACTGGATGCGGCAAATGCAGAAATGAAACTGGCGCAGATTCACCTTTCATTTACCGATATTAAAGCTCCGTTTTCCGGAGTGATCGATAGAATTCCTTTGAAATTAGGAAGTTTGGTCGATGAAGGAGATCTTTTAACCACGCTTTCAGACAATACGGATATTTACAGTTATTTTAATGTTTCCGAACCTGAATATTTGAATTATCAGAAGAATGTTGCAGACCGAGGAAATCAAAATGTAAATCTGGTCATGGGCTTTGATAATTCCTCAGAAAGCAACTTACGAAATTCAGGATCAGAAGTATGTTTTTGTGATCGATAAAAACGGTGTTGCAAAATCTAAAAACATCAAAGTTGCTTATGAGCTTCCGGATATTTATGTAGTTGCTTCAGGTGTTTCTTCAGACGAAAAAATCTTGCTGGAAGGAGTTCAGAAAGTGAAAGACGACCAAAAAGTAAAAGTGAAGTTTCAGGATCCGAAGAAAGTTCTTCAGTCTTTAAAATTAAAAGCAGAGTAAAAATAAATGATAATTGATAAGCGATCATTGATCTATCATTTATCATTAATAATTTATCATTTATAATTATTATATGTTTAAAAAATTCATCCGCAGACCTGTTCTGTCGATTGTAATCTCTTTGATTATCGTGTTTATGGGAGTTTTATCATTAATGAAACTTCCGATTACGCAATTYCCGTCAATTTCTCCGCCGAAAGTAAATATAACGGCAACTTATCCCGGAGCGAATAACGAATTGCTTGTAAAAGCCGTGGTAATTCCTTTGGAACGTTCGTTAAATGGTGTTCCGGGAATGAAATACATGACTTCCGATGCCGGAAACGACGGTGAAACTTCCATTCAGGTCGTTTTCGATTTGGGAACAGACCCGAATGTTGCGGCGGTAAATGTTCAGAACCGTGTTTCTTCGGCAGTAAACAAACTTCCGCCTTTGGTTGTGCGTGAAGGAGTGAAAATTACCCGTGAAGAACCGAATATGTTGATGTACATTAACTTGTACAGTGACGATCCGAAAGCTGACCAGAAATTCCTTTTCAACTATGCAGATATCAATGTAATGTCTGAATTGAGAAGGGTAAGCGGAGTTGGTTTTGCCGATATTTTGGGAACTCGAGAATATGCAATGCGTATCTGGCTGAAACCCGATCGTTTAACGGCTTACAATATTTCGGCTGATGAAGTAATGGAAGCTTTAAACCAGCAAAGTTTGGAAGCTTCTCCCGGAAAAACAGGGGAAAGTTCTGGTAAACGTTCTCAGTCTTTTGAATATATTTTGAAATATTCCGGTCGTTTTAATAATGAAAAAGATTACGGAAATATTATTCTTAAAG
This sequence comes from Chryseobacterium sp. 2TAF14, assembly GCF_052115105.1. Taxonomy (NCBI): domain Bacteria; kingdom Pseudomonadati; phylum Bacteroidota; class Flavobacteriia; order Flavobacteriales; family Weeksellaceae; genus Chryseobacterium; species Chryseobacterium sp. 2TAF14. The sequence goes on along the minus strand of NZ_JBFRGA010000150.1, from coordinate 2,783 downwards.
CTAAATCAGCAGGAGAATTTGTAAGGTTGAAAGATGTTGCCGATATCGAGTTTGGTTCTTCGATGTATGATATTTATTCTACTTTAAACGGAAAACCTTCTGCAGCAATTACGGTAAAACAATCTTACGGATCAAATGCAAGTGACGTTATCAAAAACGTAAAAGCTTTAATGAAAGACCTTGAAAAAACTGCTTTCCCGAAAGGGATGCATTACGACATTAGTTATGACGTTTCAAGGTTTTTGGATGCATCGATTGAAAAAGTTGTTCATACGTTGTTTGAAGCATTTATTTTGGTGGCAATCGTGGTGTTTTTATTCTTGGGAGATTGGCGATCAACGTTAATTCCTGCGATTGCAGTTCCGGTTTCTTTGGTCGGAACTTTCGCCGTAATGTCCGCTTTCGGAATTACCTTAAACATGATTTCGCTCTTCGCTTTGGTAATGGCAATCGGGGTCGTCGTCGATGATGCGATTGTTGTGATCGAAGCGGTGCACGCCAAAATGGAAGAAAAAGGACTTTCTGCATTAAAAGCAACGGAAGAAGCAATGCACGAAATCAGTGGAGCAATTATCGCAATTACTTTGGTAATGGCGGCTGTATTTATTCCGGTGGCATTTATGTCGGGTCCGGTCGGAGTTTTCTACCGTCAGTTCTCGATTACAATGGCTTCGTCGATTATTCTTTCGGGAGTTGTTGCCTTGACGCTGACTCCGGCTTTATGTGCTTTAATTCTGAAAAATAATCATGGAAAGGCCAAAAAGAAAAGCCCGATCACTATTCTTTTAGATAAATTCAATAATGCATTTAATAAAGGAGCCGGGAAATATGAAAAGGTGTTGAATAAAACTGTAACGAAAAAATTCATCACGCTTCCTTTGTTGTTGATTTTCTGTGCTTGTACTTATTTTTTAAGCAATAAGCTTCCTTCAGGGTTTATTCCGAGTGAAGATCAGGGAATGATTTATGCGATTATTCAGACTCCTCCAGGTTCAACCTTGGAAAGAACCAATCAGATTGCCAAGGAATTATTGAGAGAATCTGAAGATATTGATGGAGTACAATCGGTTTCATCTTTGGCAGGATATGAAATTTTGACGGAAGGAACGGGTTCAAATTCCGGAACGTGTTTGATTAACCTTAAAAGCTGGGAAGAACGTTCAGAATCTGCTGCCGAAATCATAGAAAAGTTGGAAGAAAAAGCTAAAAATATTCCGGGAGCCAATATTGAATTTTTCCAGCCGCCTTCAATTCCTGGTTATGGTGCTGCAGGTGGATTTGAATTGAGGCTTCTCGATAAAGCAGGAAGTGGAGATTACCAGAAAATGGAACAGGTAAGTACAGATTTTGTGAAAGAACTGAAAAAGCGTCCTGAACTGGGTTCTGCGTTTACGTTCTATTCTGCAAGTTTCCCTCAATATATGCTTAAAATCGACAATGATTTAGCCGAACAAAAAGGTGTGAGTATCGAAAAAGCAATGGATAATTTGTCAACTTTAATCGGTTCAAATTATGAAACAAGTTTCATTCGTTTCGACAGACCTTATAAAGTAATTGTTCAGGCAGGACCGCAATATCGTGCTTTGCCGAGTGATTTGATGAAACTATATGTTAAAAATGATAAAGACCAGATGGTTCCGTATTCAGATTTCATGCATATGGAAAAAGTGTACGGTTTATCTGAAATCACAAGACACAATATGTACAATTCTTCTGAAGTAAGCGGAACTCCGGCTCCTGGTTACAGTTCCGGACAGGCGATTAAAGCCATTCAGGAAGTTGCCGATAAAACGTTACCAAGAGGTTTCGGGATCGACTGGGCGGGAATTTCAAAAGACGAGGTAGGCCGTGGAAACGAAGCGGTTTATATTTTCTTAATCTGCTTAGGATTTGTTTATTTAATTCTTTCGGCTCAATATGAAAGTTTCATCCTCCCATTACCGGTAATTCTTTCGTTGCCGACAGGAATTTTCGGAGCGTTTTTATGTTTAAAACTTTTAGGCTTAGAAAACAATATTTACGCCCAGGTTGCAATGGTTATGTTGATCGGACTTTTAGGGAAAAATGCAGTATTGATTATAGAATTTGCCGTTCAGAAAAAAGCGGAAGAAGGAATTTCGGTGGCGAAAGCAGCAATCGAAGGAGCAGCAGTACGTTTCAGACCGATTTTGATGACCTCATTTGCGTTTATTGCAGGATTAATTCCTTTGGTAATGGCAACCGGACCGGGAGCGACAGGAAACAGAACCATCGGAACCGCTGCAGCAGGAGGAATGCTTTTGGGAACCGTTTTCGGACTGATGATTATCCCTGGATTGTACTACATCTTCGGAACCATTGCCGACAAAACAAGATTGGCAAAATACGAAGAAGAAAATCCTTTAACAGAACAAACAGAACCTTACCAACACGATGATAAACATGAAGATTTATAGTAAATATATTGCTGCAATTGCCATTTCGCTTGTTTTGGCAAGCTGTAAAGCTCCGATGGCAACGGTGATTCAGGATGACGTAAAAAATAATATTCCTGAAAATTTTAATCAAAATGAACAGCAGGATGCCAATAACAACAGTGGAACAACACCTTGGAAACAGTTTTTTACCGACCCGAATCTGGTAAGTTTAATTGAAACTTCTCTTAAAAATAATCAAGAGTTGATGATTACGCTTCAGGAAATTGAAATTGCCAAAAGCGGAGTTGTTGCTAAAAAAGGAAAACTTTCTCCAACCGTAAGAGCCGGATTAGGAGCTGGAGTAAAAAAAGCAGGCCGATATACAAG
>NZ_JBFRGA010000149.1:0-6869 GCF_052115105.1 Chryseobacterium sp. 2TAF14 | reverse complement strand
TTCTTATAAAAGGCTTCTTGAACCTGCGATTTCCAACGAAACCCTTCAGGAAGCAAAAGAAAAAGCAGATAAAAAAGCCATTGAAATATTTTCTGAAAACCTCAGCCAGCTTTTGCTCGCTCCGCCTTTAGGTGAAAAAAGGATTTTGGCAATCGATCCGGGTTTTAAAAGTGGTTGCAAAGTAGTTTGCTTAGATGAAAAAGGAGATCTACTGCACAACGAAACCATTTATCCGCATGCTCCGCAAAATGAAAGCGGGATGGCGATGAAGAAGATCCGTTCGATGGTGAATGCGTATAATATTCAGGCAATATCGATCGGGAACGGAACTGCAAGTCGTGAGACTGAATTTTTCATTAAAAAAATCGGATTTGATAAGCCTTTGCAGGTTTTTGTGGTTTCAGAAGCCGGAGCTTCGGTGTATTCTGCAAGTAAAATTGCAAGAGATGAATTTCCGAGTTTCGACGTGACTGTTCGTGGTGCAGTTTCCATCGGAAGAAGACTTTCGGATCCTTTAGCCGAACTGGTAAAAATTGATGCAAAATCAATCGGTGTGGGACAATATCAGCATGATGTAGATCAAACTCAGCTTAAAAACGAACTGGATTCTACGGTTATGAAATGCGTAAACTCAGTCGGAATCAATTTAAATACCGCAAGCAAATCGCTTTTAAGTTACGTTTCGGGAATTGGTGAAAAGATGGCTGAAAATATTGTGAACTACCGTGCCGAAAACGGAGCTTTTGAAAACAGAAAACAACTGAAGAAAGTTCCAAGATTGGGAGAAAAAGCTTTTCAGCAGGCTGCAGCTTTCATCAGAATTACCAATAGCGAAAACCCTTTAGACAACTCGGCAGTTCATCCTGAAGCGTACGGAATTGTTGAAAAAATGGCAAAAGATTTAGAAATTAAAGCCAATGAATTGATTGCCAATAAAGAGAAAATCAATTTAATTCAGCCTGAAAAATATATTACCGAAGATATTGGAATTTTAGGAATAAAAGATATTTTGAAAGAATTGGAAAAACCGGGATTAGACCCAAGAAAAGCTGCAAAAGTTTTTGAGTTTGACCCTAATGTAAAAAAAATCACCGATTTAAAAATCGGAATGATCCTTCCCGGAATCGTCAACAATATTACCGCTTTCGGATGTTTTGTAGATTTGGGAATTAAAGAAAGCGGGCTGGTTCATATTTCGCAGCTAAAAGACGGTTTTGTTTCTGATGTGAATGAAGTGGTGAAACTTCATCAACACGTGCAGGTAAGAGTAACGGAAGTTGATGAACAGAGAAAAAGAATTCAGTTGAGCATGGTTTTGTGATTTTCTTTTGTCTTGAATATCAAATTAAATGAAAAAAATTTCAGAGCTTAAAGAAAGAAAAATAATACGAAGAGCAACCCGAAATTTTGATTCGGAAGGTAAACGTATTTATAATGAATTTGAATATGATTTACCTTACAATCCGACACACAAAGGAAATGAAAGAGAACGTTTATATGCAAAAGTTATCGATTTGATTCCTTTTTTTCTGATATTTCATTATGGTTTTAATAAGATTATCATTGTCTCTTTATTTTTTTCAATTGTAAGTGTACTTATTTATGGAACTATATCTGAATCTATATTCGGAACAACATTGGGAAAAAAGTTATTTAAATTAAAAGTTATTGATGATTTTGGGAATTATCCGAAGATTTTAAAATCGATGTTTAGAAATATATTATCATTTGCTAATTTCTTTCCTGTATTTGAAGATATAGTTTCAGACCCAAATAGCAGTTATGAAGCTTCCAAAACAACTATGCATTTCAGTATGCACATGAACAATAAGTTATGCAAAACGTATATTGTAAAAGAAAGCAAAATTCCGGAAATCGTAAAACTACTTAATCATAAAACATTAGATTAAATGAAATATTTAAAACTCCTTATTTTCGCACTTATTATAAGTTGTAAACCATCATCCAAAACAAATAATGGTAAAGATTTTATCGGTCTTTGGAAGACCAATGATTCACTGAACATACAATTAGAAATAAAACAGAAAACCTATGAAAACAGAATTATTGAAGACCGATATACTGTTACAATTTCAGAACCAAAAGACTTACAGCGTGAGCGGGAAATCGTTAATAAGCAATTCAATTATAAATTTGTAGAATCTGAAGAATACAATGTATTTCCTTTTAAAGAATTTCTATATGAGAATACCACTTTAAATAGTAATTTTATAGGCTTTAAAAATCAGGATACGCTCATCAGAACATATCCGGATTTTGAGGATCAGATTTTTATTCGTGTAAAATAAGATTCTTTTTATTTTTAAATAAAAAATCGGGTTAAGTTATTGTCTCAACCCGATTTTATTTAATGATAATTAGTTTAATTTAATTATTTATAATCTTTAGAATCTCTTCTCGGCTCTTTTACTTCAGGCCATTTTGCAATTTCGCCTTTATCGTTTTCCGRCATTGTTCTGCGTTCTCTGCTTGTAAATTCAGGATCTTCAGAAGCCATATACGCTAAAGTTGTGGTAAGAATGACATTATTTTTCACTTCATCAAAAACAATTTTATCGTAAGTATCTTTGGTTGTATGCCATGTATAACCGAAATAGCCCCAGTTTAGTGAGCTTAAAGAAAATCCGGGAACTCCGGCTGCAACGAATGAAGCATGATCAGATCCTCCTCCACCCGGCATTCCGGGGAAATCGGTTTTAATGTGATCTCTCACATTTTTCGGAACGGCATTCAGCCATTTTCCGATATAATCATACGATTTTACAAAACCTTGTCCCGCAATATTGATTACTCTTCCCGTTCCGTTATCCTGGTTAAAAACCGCCTGAGTTCCTTTGATGATTTCAGGATTGTCTGCCACAAATCCTCTCGATCCGTTTAAACCCTGCTCCTCGCTTCCCCAAAGTCCGACAACAATCGTTCTTTTAGGATTCGGATAATATTTCTTAAGGATTCTCATGGTTTCAAGCATCGTTAAAACTCCCGTTCCGTTATCTGTTGCACCTTGAGCGCCATCCCATGAATCTAAATGCGCAGAAAGGATCACATATTCATTTGGGGTTTCTGAACCTTTGATCATTCCAACGGTGTTAAATGTTTTTGCTTCCGGAAGAATCTTAGACTGAGCATCAACTTTTATTCTTGGCTTGCCGCCTTTTTCCGCCATTCTGTACAACATACCATAATCTTCAACATCAATATCAAACATTGGGATTTTTGAAGTTTTGGCTCCGAAAATACGATTAGCTCCCATAATTCCTGTCCAGTTTGAAATGGCAATTCCTGCCACTCCGGCTTTTTCTAAAGCTTCGGGAAGTGTATTGTTATCATAACCGATGTTTTTCACATAATCACGGAAATCTTTTGAAGCCTGCTCTTTTTCGGCTTTTAATTTTTCGTACAATTCGGGAGTTGCAAATTCTTTGATCTGCTCATCTGAACGACCGATTTTCTGGTATTGCGCCATCAAAACGATTTTTCCTTTTGCAGAAGGCAGCCATTTGTCGAATTCTGCTTTTGAAGAAACTTTAGGAAGAACAATTACCTCAGCTTCAACTGCTTTTTTCGTTGACGGACTCCATGCCAATTGTGTTGCGGAAAGAGATTTTACTCTCGGATAAACCATGTCAACATGTGTAGTTCCTCTTTGCCAACCTTTCCAGGTTCCGAACTGTTGTAGGTTTGCTTCAATTCCCCATGATTTCAATTTATTGGCAGTCCATTCATTAGATTTCAGCATTTCCGGAGTTCCCACCAAACGAGGACCGATTCCGTCTAATAATTCGAATGCCATATCTTCCAGCTGAGAATGATTATTGGTTTCGTTGACAAAATTTTCAACAATAGGATTTAATTTTTGGGCGGTAGATTGCGCATTCACAAACTGACTCGCCAAAACGACTGCAGGAACTGCAAAAAAAGTGTTTATCTTCATATTTTTATTGATTGCCATAAAGATAAAGCTATTTAATGAAAATTGAAATTCTTACATCTCAATTAGCTACAAAAAAATCTGTGAAGATCTGCATGATCAGGGGAAATAATTTTTTTTCCACGATTGCGCAGATTTGCACAGATTTAAAATTATAGATTGTTGGTGTTTAAAACTGCATAAAAAAGCCGGCTAAATTGGCCGGCTTCTTTTTTATTTTTTAGATTCTTCAACAGAAACTTTTCTGAAGTCTTTGAACAATTTGCTAAGTTCAAGAGCAGATTTACGAGCTCTGGTTCCTGCTGCTTTGTTTCCTTTTTCAACTTGTTGGTTAGCTTCTGTTGTGAACGCTTCAAATTCTGCGTTGATTTTTTCGATAAGTTCTTTCATGTCTATAAAATTTAGGCTGCAAATATATGGTTTCAGACCATTCCAGCCTAATGGTAAAGGCATTTTTTAACTTTATAAACAAAAATATAACATTAAAACATTCAATATTAAAAAAAATCTTGATTATTAATTTAATAAACCATCAGATTTTAGAAAAAATTCAGTCATAAAACAGATTTACATCTAAAATCTACGATTCCGCATTCATTTTTTCAATTCTACACCATTTGTTCTATAATTATAGCATGTTTTTAAATAAAAGTTAATTACCCGCAAAATAAATCAATAGAATAAAAATAGTCCGCAAGTATGATTAAACCAAGAAAAAATATTTTTTAAAAGATCATAAAAATATCATAATCTAATTTCTTTATTGCATCTATTGAAAATTTACATCAAAAACTTAACATAATATAATGATTATCTCCAATTTATACTTACTTTTGACGAATATTTTTATTCATAAAACACAATCTCACCTAATGTATCAAGTAACCGATGAATTAAAAAATAACGGCTTCAGCATTAACCTTGTTTCTGACATTATAGAGCGCAACAATTTTTCAAGAAAATTTAATACTTTAGAATATTTTGTAATTTATCTTGTTACTCAAGACCTCGATATTACCGTTGAAAACAAACCCTATCATATTTCCGGAGGAAATTCTGTGTTCATTGGACCTCAGAAGAATGTGGAATTTGGGAATGCTCTCGGTAAAGAGATTTATGCAATTGCTTTTTCTAAAGAATTTTTCGACAAAACGTCAAAAGACAGCATATACTTAAACTCGAATATTTTTTTCAACAGTAAATCTCACATTTTTGTAGCCCCTTATTTTGGTAACACTGATTATAATAAGATCATATTAATAGAAAGGCTTAAAAGATTTTCAGCTATTGATGAAAAAAACATTTATTTTTCTGCGGCGCATAATGCCATAGAAAGTTTAATTCTTGATGCGCATTTACATATTGATCACAAAAACGATCCTACAGATCATTTAGAATCTGTAAGTTTAGTTAACCGCTTTACAGTAATTCTTCAAAGAGATTATAAAACCGAAAAAAAAGTTTCTTACTACGCAAGTGAGCTTAGGGTTTCGAGCCGGAAGCTGACTGAAATGACAGAATTTGTTTATAGGAAATCTGCCAAACAAATGATCATTGAAAAAGTTATATTCGAATGTGAAAAGGCAATTAAATTTTCAAGCAAAACTTTATCTGAGATCGCATTTGATTTAGGATTTAAAGACGAGGGTAATTTCACAAATTTTGTGAAAAAACACAGTGGAAAAAAGCCTTCGGATATGAGAGAATTAGTTAGCTAATTTCTTATCATTTTAAATAAATTTATATTTATACTCTTATTCTGCTCTATTTTATAGAGCATTTTTTGTTTATGTACAATTCTTAACACGTAAAATACAAATATCTAAATTCCAGTTAGTTAACATTGATTTTTACGTAAAAATTTACAAATATTTACGTAAAAATTATTAAATCAAACCCATAGCAAGTTGCATTAGGTATTTATACTGATTACATTTGTACTATCAATTAACAGCAATAAAAAATTATCATATTATCAGAAATAAAAAAGAACACCAAATCACAAAGTTTTATTAGTATTGTAATCTATTCTTTTCAACCGACACATTCATCATATTAATAAACTTTTCATCATCAGTTTTAATGGTAACTGGATTTATTGAATAACAACCACTAAATCCGGTTACCTCTTTTACAAAAAGAGTTTAAAATTAAAATATTCTTTTATTAAAGCTAATAATGCGGCTTACTTAAATTAATATTCTTATCAATAAGGCTTTTTATTGTACAGATTCTTGTATTCTTACTCAATCAGGTAAAAATTTGCAAAAAATAAACATCTTTTTGCAAATCCCAATCTCTAGATGGGATGTATCTTTGCACCCGAAAAGAACAGATAACAACCTATCTTAAATTAAAACTGATTGATAATATGAAACAATTTTTAATCGCGGCAGCAGGACTATTTGCTTTCGCAAATGCTAACGCGCAAAACGTAACACTAAACGTTAAATTAAAACAAATTCAAACATTAGTAGTAAACACTTCTCAAAAAGTAGTTAACCTAGAGTATGTAACAAAAGATGACTATGTGAATGGTGTAACATCGGTAAACCCTGATCACTTAAACATCTATAGTACAGGAGGTTTCCAGGTTAAAGTAAAAAGTGCTAATGCTGCAATGCAAAACGGAGGAAAAAGCATACAGGCAAACACGATCCAAATAAAAGCTACAGCAGGTTCGGAAGCTGTAAACGGAGCTCAATACTCTCAAAACGTACAATTATCTGCAAACGAAAGCACTTTGGTAACTTCTACAACTGGTGGTGTTAACAAAAAAATCAGCATTGAATAWAAAGGAGCTGGTGCAAATGCTTACTTAGATAATTATGTTGCGGGTCAGGATCCTACAGTTTATACAACAGAATTAACTTATACGATTGTTAGCCAATAACAAACTATAACTATAGAATATTAT
>NZ_JBFRGA010000148.1:0-16985 GCF_052115105.1 Chryseobacterium sp. 2TAF14 | reverse complement strand
CCACGATGCTTGCCAAACATTACGGTTGGGATGCCCAGTTTGAAGATGTAGATCACAATCCTTATCTGGAAGATTTTTATGCCGACATGAGCAAGTGGAGTTTTGCTTTGCAGATCTATTTTCTGGGCAGCAGGTTCCGTCAGGTAAAAGAGATCAGAGAAAGTGGCAAAAACATTATTCAGGATCGTACGATCTATGAAGACGCACATATTTTTGCAGAAAACCTGAATGATATGAAGCTTTTATCTGACCGTGATTTCAAAAATTATGCATCGCTTTTCGATCTGATGAAGACTTTTGTTTCGGCACCCGATTTGCTTATTTACCTTAAATCTGATGTGCCTAATCTGGTGAAAAAAATCTATAAAAGAGGAAGAGAATATGAAGCCTCGATCAGTATAGAATATCTTTCTAAGCTGAATCAGAAATACGAAAAATGGATTTCAAATTACACAGAAGGCAAATTATTGATTATCGAAGTAGATGATCTTGATTTTGTTGAAAAACCGGAGGATTTCGGCTTTATTTTAGAAAAAATAGACGCTGAGCTGAACGGTTTGTTTTAAAATAATCCAGCTTAAATTTTATTATGATGATTAAGGTCTTACACAACGGAAACTGCTCAAAATCGAATGCTGTTTTAGAGTATTTAGACGAAAATGGCGTTCAGTTTGAAATCATCAATATTGTAGAAGATCCTTTAAGTGTTCTGGAGCTGAAAACTGTTTTAAAAAAACTGAACCAAAGCGTTTTCCATATCATCAGAAAAGAAGAGAAATTATACCTTGAAAAATTTGCAGGTAAAGACCATTCGGAAGAAGAATGGCTTCAGATTTTGTCTGAAAACCCTTCTCTGATACAGAGACCGATCATCATCAAAGGCTCCGTTGCTATGCTGGGAAGACCTATTGAAAATGTGAAATTCTTTATAGAAAAATAAATTTTAAGTTTACATAAAATAAAAAAGGTTAGTGTACAAACTAACCTTTTTGCTTTTTAATTTAGTGATTAAAGCCTTAATTTTCTTAACTTAAATAAACTTTATTTATTCTATATTTTAACACATTAAGAGATTATATTTAAACTTAAACTTCTGAAAATCTTAACCTTCTTAATGGTGAAAATTATTTTGTAAAATTTAAATGAAATCTTATAATAAAATCACATTTTCTATTGCTGCAACTTCTTTATAAATGCGCACTACCTGATCTGCGTCTAAAACAAAAGCATTGATGTTGCAAGCTGTGTATTTTCCGTTCTTACTTTCGCGGTTTCCCAATGTGAATTTTATACCGTCAAAAACCTTGTAAATTTCTGTAAGCTTTGCATCATCTGTCGGGATTATAAACTTAAACAGATAATCTTCCGGAAAATCGTGGTTGTTTTCTAATTTTTCCTTTAATGATTTATAAAATTCTTCAGGATTTTTGTTTTCACTTCCTTGTAATATGTCCATCTTCTTCGTTAATTGTATATAAATTTAATGAAAATTGAGCTATTTTCCAAATGGCGCAAGCAACGACGCCGAGTTTTGCTTCTCATGATCTTCAATAATATTAAAAAGACCGTTTACGATCTGCTCTGAAGCAAGCATACTCAATCCACCTGCATTGACGTTGGTTTTGTTACCGCCTAAAAGGCTTCCTAAAAGATTGCTTCCTGATAATGCGGTGTTAATGGTTTTCACGATGCCATATTTATTCAGCTCCTGCTCAACTCTCGGTGCAATTGCGGCAACAAGTTGGGTCTGGCTTTTTTCTTTCAAAATTAAAGTAGCAGTACCTTTTTCACCCTGAATAATTCTTGTTACATCTTGCGCATTTAAGCTGTTAACCGCTGTTTCTAAAATTGGCTTTGAAATGTTTACGGTATAAACTGCAGCTTCGGCAATGTATTCTCTCTCTTTCGCAACAATTGAAGGGGCGATCTTTTCAAGAGTAGCATTAATATCTCTAAGCTCTTTCGGTAAAGCTTTATCCACTAAATTGTTTTGAAGAAATGCTTCTTTGTTTCCGTAGATATTGGCTCCTTTGTTGATGCCGCCCAATAAAATCCTTTTGATTACTGCCAATCCCAGATCTGAAGTGGCAAGACTGGTGCAAGAATTCAGGCTTGTGGTGATTACTGCACCTGTTCCGAAGATTAATGCAGCGGCTATAATATATTTTTTCATTTTCAATTTTTTTATCATTTTCAAATAACGCACCAAAGGTAAAGACAATTATGAGTTTAACAAAAAATTATTTGTTTCAGAAAATTTTAGTTTTTGTGCAGAGAATTATAAGGTTATTTAATGCAAAAATCCTGATTGCTTAGATTTGAGACATTAAAAGTGTTTTTTGGGAGATTTTTACCCGAAAAAAAGCTTTGCTTCAATGTGAAATATTCATTTATATTAATTTTTTTAATTGTGAAATTTATTAAAATTTAGTTTTGTTTAACATATTTCACAAATTAATAAGTATTTAATAAATTATTTAACTAAATTTAACATCATTTGATATTTTTTTTATTTTTGAACAAAGTCTTCTTTTGAGAAAATAGAAATTTACTAAAAATCTATTTTACACTTTTGATTGATACAAGATAAAATTAAACTATATGAAACAAACTAATTTAAAGTACTCTTGTCTTATTGCCGTTCTCTATTTCGGGATGAATGTCAATGGGCAGGTTGCTCCTCAAGACACTGTTGCGAAAGAACAGAAAATAGAGGAGGTTGTACTGATTGGATACGGTACACAAAAAAAAGAAAATGTTACGGGGAGTATTGGTTTGGTTACAGCAAAAGATCTTGCTGACAGACCCAATGCAAACCCGCTTAGCTCTGTTCAGGGTAAATTGGCAGGGGTAAATATTACAAACTCTGGAACTCCCGGAGGCTCTCCAAGAGTAGATATCAGAGGAGTTGGCTCTTTATCCGGGAATACTGTTTTCATTGTAGACGGTATGATTACAACAGATATTTCTTATCTTAACTCTCAGGATATTGAATCGATGAGTGTTTTGAAAGATCCATCAAGTTTAGCAATTTTTGGAGCGCAGGCTGCAAATGGTGCTGTAATTATTAAAACTAAGACAGGAAAAGGAAAACCAGTATATAATTTCAATTCTTATATTGGATTTAAAAAGGTAACAAATATTCCTGAAATGGTTAATTCTGATCAGTATATCGAGTTGTATAACGAAAAACTGATGAATGATAATGGTTCTAGCGCAGGATCTATTTCCAGAGCAAATTTCCCGGCAGATACAGATTGGTTCAAAGAAATTTTCCGTACGAGCATTATTAATGCTAATGATTTTTCAGCAACAGGAAGCTTAGGAAAACTTAATTATTATGGTAGCGTAGGTTACCTTCAGGATCAAGGGAATTTGGATGCTGGACAAGGTATCAATTCAGGGAGCGGTTTTAATAGATTTAATACAAAATTAAATCTTAGCTATAAGATTACTGATAACATTACGATCGGAAATAACTTCAGTTTTTCTAAAATGCGTACTGATATAGCAACCAATCCTTTATTGACAGCATTCATTGCTCCACCAATATTCTCTACAATTAATCCTAATACTGGAGATTATCAATATTTTGACGGATATAATATTGCTAACCCTAGAGCGCAACTTGATCTTTACCGTTCACAAAAAAGAGAGGAAAGATTATTGAATAATGTTTTTGGTGAAGTTAAATTTTTAAAAGACTTTACAGTTAGAGTAAGCTATTCTACAGATAATTATAGCCCAAGTCAATATGAATTTACACCAACGCTGACGTATCTTCCTGATGATAAAGAAACCCCATCAACTTTAGTTACCAGAAATTACAGAAATAGAAATTACGTTTGGGATAACACAATCAATTGGAAAAAAAGTTTTGGAAACCATAATTTTGATATACTTGCAGGTTTCTCAAGAACAAGAACCTCCGTATCACAAGATTATTGGTCTTCAAGAGGTGTTAACTATAATGGAACAAACGAATCTTTAAATATTCATAGTGGTACTGGTATTGTGCATCATATTATTGATGTTCCGACGCTAAGTGTTGACCAGGATCAACAAAGAGTTGAATCATTCTTTGGAAGATTAAACTATGACTATAAAGGTAAATATTTAGTTAATGCTTCCGTTCGTAGAGATGCAAGTTCACAGATTAATGAAGACAGATACAGAACTTTTCCGGCAGTAAGTGCAGGATGGGTAATATCTAAGGAAGATTTTATGAGTGAACAAAATATTTTCAACTTATTAAAGTTAAGAGCAAGTTACGGTGAATTAGGAAATCCCAATATCGGAAGAGGATATACAGCAAACATATCACAAATTCAAAGCGGCGCTTACTTTGGTAATGTAGGATTCCCTGCCACAACTGTTGACCAGTTCATCGATCCAAGTATTGGTTGGGAAACGACTACAGGAAAAGATGTAGGTTTGGAAATGGCATTATTTGGAAATAAATTGAAAATTGATGCAGCATATTATGATAAAGATTCTAAGAATGTTGTTTACGGTGTGAATCAGGGAACTGTATCTGGTGCTGCAAACTGGAGAAATTATATAACCAATGCTTATTCTTTTAATAACAGAGGTTTTGAAGTTTCTGTTAATTATAACACGAAATTAAGCGAGAATGTTAGTTTTGGTGTTTATGGTAATTTTACTTCTCTCAAGAATGAAATTACATCTGTTTACGGAGATTCATATTTAGAAACAGGAGCAAGTTTATTTGGTAATTCTATTGTAAGACTACAAGCAGGACAGGCTGTTGGTTCTTATTATGGTTATGATGTTGCAGGTGTTTTCCAGACAGATGCAGAGGCTGCAGCTTCAGGACAAGCTGGTGCAAAAGCAGGATGGTTTAAATTCACAGATCAGGATGGTAACGGTATTATTGATTCAAGAGATAAAACATTTTTAGGAAGTCCGATTCCTAAAGGGACTTATGGTTTTGGAGTTAATTTTAACATTTATGCTATTGATATTGCTGTGGATTTCCAAGGTGTATTTGGTAATAAGATATATAACTATAACCGTGAACAGCGTTATGGTAATGAAACTTGGGATTTAGATATGTATAACAACAGATGGCAAGGAGCAGGTACTTCTAATACTAACTCAATGATTACCTCTAACCAATCTATCATTTTACCAAACAGCTTCTATGTAGAAGATGGTAGTTATATAAGAATCAGAAATATACAGGTTGGATACAATTTGCCTAAATCTTTTGCAAATGCTTTATCTGTAACCAAACTAAGATTATACGTAAGTGCACAAAATCCTTGGACAAGTTTCAAGTATAATGGTTTCTCACCGGAGATCAACAACAGTGATAGAGTACAAATGGGAATTGATAATAATATTTATCCAATCTCTGCAATTTATACAATGGGTATGAATCTAACATTTTAATTAAAAAATCATGAAAAAAATATTTTTAACAATCTCCTTGTTTTCGTTAATGGTTAGCTGTAGTGAAGACTTTGTAGATATAAAAGACGAGGGAAATACTGAAGCCGCAGACTTCTTTACAACAAAAGATGATGCAATGCGCGCAACAACCGCTATTTATAGTTTTTTAAGAAGCTGGGAGAATTCTGGATTTCCTGCACAATTTATTTATGGAGTAACTGGTGATGATGTTGAAAAGGGTTCTAATCCAGGAGATGCCGCTTTTATAAATGCATACGATAACTTTACTTTTACGGTAAGTGATGATGGAGTAAGAGGATATTGGGTCGGACAGTGGCAAGCTGTTAACAGAGCAAATCAGGTTATTACCAATGTTCCAAAAATAGAAATGGATACTACTCTTAAAAATAGATTAGTTGCTGAAGCTAGAATGCTTAGAGCTTATTTCTATTTCAATTTAGTACGAATTTATGGTGGGGTTCCTATTTTTGACGGATTACCTGCAGACGGTAACTATTTGAAAGCAAGAAATTCTAAAGAAGAAGTTTATAATTTTATCGTTGCAGATYTTACTGCTGCTTCTGAAGTTTTGCCTCAAACATATCCTGCTTCAGATCTTGGAAGAGTTACCAAAGGTGGTGCTTTAGGTTTGCTTTCAAAAGTATATTTATACATGAAAAATTATCAAAAAGCATACGATACTTCAAATCAGGTGATTTCAATGGGATACTCTTTAGATCCTGATTTCAATCATTTGTTCAGACCAGCCGGAGAATTCGGTACAGAATCTGTTTTTGAAGTTAATTGTGGCTGTGATCCTTCTTTAGGTTCAACTGCAGGAAGTCAATATGCAGAAGTTCAGGGGGTAAGAGATCAGTTTGGATGGGGATTCTTTACTCCTACTACGGCTTTAGAAAATGCATTTGAACCAGGCGATATCAGAAAAGAACTGTCTATTTTAAGAGAGGGAGAAACCACTCTTGAAGGCGATTTAATTAAGAAAGGAGATCCAAACGCAGGTAATATGTGGAACCAGAAAGTATATGTTCCTAGATCTTTAAATAACAGCTCTTGTTATTATGGTTCTATTCAAAATATTAGAATTTTAAGATTTGCAGATATTCTTTTAATCAATGCTGAAGCAGCTAACGAATTAGGAAATACATCTGCAGCTGTTTTAAATATTAACAAGGTAAGAAACAGAGCAAATCTTGGAAATACTACGGCTTCTACACAAGCGGCTCTTAGAACTGCTATCTGGCAGGAAAGAAGAGTAGAATTAGCAATGGAAATGGACAGATTCCCTGATCTTGTAAGAACTGGAACTCTCAATCGCAGCGACGTCAATACTTATAATTTCCTGCAAAAACTCTCAAACTGCAAAAGAATCTACACAAAAATCAGTTGTAAAATCCAATATTTCAGATGAACAGTTGATGGATAAAGTTCAAAAAGATGCTTTAAAATACTTTTGGGATTATGCAGAGCCCAATTCTATGTTGGGAAGAGAGCGTTACCATGAAGACGATATTTATCCGGATAACGATAAGCATGTAATTACGACCGGAGGTTCAGGTTTTGGGTTGGCAACAATCTTAGTCGGTGTTGAAAGAGGTTTTATTCCAAGAAAAGATGCAGTGAAAAGATTAAGGACGATGATGAATTTTCTTGCAAAAGCAGACCGTCATAAAGGAGCCTGGTCACACTGGATTAACGGAGAAACCGGAAAAACCGTTCCTTTCGGGAAAAAAGACAACGGTGGAGACTTGGTAGAAACAGCGTTTCTTACTTCAGGGATTTTAATGGTTCGTGAGTATTTTAAAAATGGAAATGCAGAAGAAAAAGCTTTAGCAAAAAAATGTGACGAGCTTTGGAGAGGAATTCAGTGGAACTGGTACACAAAAGGCGGCGAAAAAGTATTATATTGGCATTGGTCACCAGAATATCAATGGGAAATGAATTTTCCTTTGGAAGGATATAACGAATGTCTCATTACCTACATTTTGGCAGCCTCATCACCCACATATTCTATCGATGCAGAAACCTATTACAAAGGCTGGACAAGAAACGGAGCCTACCTTTCAGACAAAGAAAAATACGGTCTTCCGATGTATGTAAAGCACAATTATGCAGAAGAATATGGTGGCCCGTTATTTTGGGCACATTACTCTTATATTGGCTTAGATCCTACAAATTTATCAGATAAATTAATTAAGAATTATTTCGATTTAAATAAAAATCAGGTACTTATAGATTACAAATATTGTGTCGAAAATCCAAAACAATGGAAAGGTTACGGGCCAAATTATTGGGGACTTACCGCAAGTTATTCCCGGAATGATGACGGAAGTCTTGGTTACAACGCCCATTTTCCGCAAAACGATCATGGCGTAATTACGCCGACTGCAGCTTTAAGCAGCTTTCCTTACACACCAAAAGAATCTATGGATTTCTTGAAATTTATTTATACAAAACCAGAATTCATTGGTTCTGCGGGACCTTACGACGCTACTTCAATTCATTATAATAATTGGACGACGCCAAGATATTTGGCAATTGATCAGGGAACAATTGCTCCGATGATCGAAAATTACCGCACAGGATTTTTATGGAAATTGTTCATGAATGCTCCTGAAATCCAGAAAGGATTGAAAAAGCTAAGCTTCAAATCTGAAAAATATAACATTAAATAATTTTTTTTAGGAGCTTAATCCCGCTTTCCACTGTATCTTTTTTGTTACGGGCTCCGCTTCGCTCCGCCCGCAACAAAAAAGGATGCCGTTTCAATCGGGGCTAAAATAGAGTTTACCTAAAAAACCATGTCAAGGTTTCAAACCTTGACATGGTTCTAAAAAATACAAGAACAGGCTTTAGCCCGTTTACACAAAACCAAAATCAAACGGCTTTAGCCCAAACGTAAACATTAAAATGAAACTTAAAATAAATCACTTATCACTTTTGCTTTTGCCTTTTTCGATGAGCGTGCAGGCTCAGGAAATTAAAGCAGAATTAAACAAAGAAATCAAAAGGCAGGAAAAAATCTCCTATATTCTTGATTATCCTAAAAATGCAAAAGGTAATGTTCCTTTGATTGTATTTCTTCATGGTTCCGGAGAAAGAGGAAACGATTTAGAAAAAGTAAAAGCACACAGCCCGTTTACATATAAAAATCTCATTAAAGAACCTGTTGCAATTTTAGCTCCGCAATGTCCCGAAAATGAATGGTGGAATACGGTAACTATTTATAATTTAATCAGAGAAATTCAGGCAAAATATAAAATTGACGCATCAAGAATCCATCTTACCGGGCTTTCGATGGGAGGTTGGGGAACTTTAAAGTTGGCAATGGAGCATCCTGAAATGTTTGCTTCCGTTGTTTCAGTTTGCGCGCCGACAGATCGCGTAATGTATGCCAATATTCAACAGTACAAAGATTTAAATATGAAAATTTTCCATGGCGGAATGGATGATGTCGTTTTACCTGAAAATGCATTTAATTTTTACCAAAAGCTTCATCCGGTAAATCCGTCTGCAGAATTAACGATTTTTCCTAATGATAATCACAATTCATGGGATTCTGCATATTCAAATCCTGCATTGTATGAATGGATGCTGTCTAAGAAAAATATAAATAATAGAATTAATTGATAAAAACTTTGGAAAAATTAACTATTTAGTTTTTCTTTGCTTTAAAAAGAATCATTGATATAAAAAATGTAATTTGCGCAGTAAGAAATATGAAGTTGAAAATTCACAAATTCCTAAAAAATAAAAAGTAATGAGTAAGAAGTTAATTGTAATTGCAGCTTTAGCATTGGCTCCTGTGTTTTCGGCTCAGGAAATGGTAACAAAGCCTGTTCAGTCTTATCAGACAGCTCAATATCAGTCAAAGAAAAAGGCTTTTGTTGATGCGCTTTTAGCAAAAATGACCTTAGACGAAAAGATCGGACAATTAAATCTGCCAAGTTCAGGAGATTTTACCACAGGTTTGGCAAAAAGTTCAGACATCGGAAAAAAAGTAGAACAGGGTTTAGTCGGTGGATTGTTCAATATAAAAGGAGCTGATAAGATCAAAGCAGTTCAGAAAGTAGCAGTAGAAAACAGCCGTTTAAAGATTCCTATGATTTTCGGGATGGATGTCATTCACGGTTACGAAACTACTTTCCCGATTCCGTTAGGTTTAGCGGCATCTTGGGATATGAATCTGGTTCAGCAGTCGGCAAGAGTTGCTGCAAAAGAAGCCGCTTCTGATGGAATCAACTGGACTTTCTCTCCAATGGTAGACATTTCCCGTGAGCCAAGATGGGGAAGAGTTTCTGAAGGTTCCGGTGAAGATCCGTATTTAGGAAGTGAGATTGCTAAAAACATGGTTTACGGTTATCAAGGAAAAGACTTGGCAAACGGAACCAATATTTTGGCTTGTGTAAAACATTTTGCATTATACGGAGCAGGTGAAGCCGGTAGAGATTACAACACTGTTGACATGAGCCACGTAAGAATGTTCAACGAATATTTTCCGCCTTACAAAGCTGCTGTTGATGCAGGAGTTGCTTCTGTAATGGCTTCTTTTAATGAAGTTGACGGAGTACCTGCAACCGGAAACAGATGGTTACAGACTGAAGTTTTGAGAAATCAATGGAAATTCAAAGGTTTTGTAGTAACCGATTATACGGGGATCAACGAAATGGTAGAACACGGAATGGGAGATCTTCAGCAGGTTTCTGCTTTAGCTTTAAAAGCCGGCGTTGATATGGATATGGTAGGTGAAGGTTTTTTAACAACACTAAAGAAATCTTTATCTGAAGGAAAAGTAACGCAGACTGAAATTGATATGGCAGCAAGAAGAATTCTTGAAGCAAAATATGATTTAGGCTTATTCGACAATCCTTACAAGCACGGTGATGCAAAGCTTGCTGCAAAAGAAGTTTACAGTTTAGAAAATCGTAATATCGCAAGAAGCGCTGCAGCACAGTCGATGGTTTTAATGAAAAATGAAAATCAGGTTTTACCTTTGAAAAAATATGGAACGGTTGCAGTAATCGGTCCATTGGTAAACAATTCTCTGAATATGGCAGGAACCTGGAGCGTAGCTACGAAACACGCAATTTCGGTTAATTTAATGCGACAGAGACAGCCGTTCAAAAGAAGCGTTATTAAAAGAAGCGGTTGATGTTGCCAACAAAGCAGACGTTATTGTTTTGGCAATCGGAGAATCTGCAGAAATGAGCGGAGAATCTTCTTCAAGAACGGAGATTACTATTCCTCAGTCTCAGGTTGATCTATTAAACGAATTGAAAAAAACAGGAAAACCAATCGCAATGGTACTTTTCACAGGTCGTCCTTTAGCATTAACCAATGTGAAAGATGCTCCTGATGCTATCTTGAATGCGTGGTTCCCGGGTTCAGAAGCCGGAAATGCAATTGCTGATGTACTGTTTGGTAAAGTAAATCCTTCAGGAAAATTGCCGATGACTTTCCCAAGAAGTTTAGGGCAGGTTCCGATTTATTATAATGCTAAAAATACAGGCCGTCCTTTAGATCAGAAATTGGTTGATAAATGTGAATATCAAAGATTCCGTTCAAACTATATGGATGAGTGTAATACGCCATTGTATCCTTTTGGTTATGGTTTAAGTTATTCTAAATTCAATTATTCTGATATGACGGTTTCAAATGCCAATCCGAAAGGAAATCAAACGATTCAGGCTTCTGTTACGGTGACCAATACCGGGAATTATGATGGTGCTGAAGTCGTTCAGCTATACATCAGAGATATGGTAGGAAGCATCACAAGACCGGTGAAAGAATTGAAAGGATTCCAAAAAGTAATGTTGAAAAAAGGAGAATCTAAAAAAGTTACTTTTAACATTACCCCTGAAAACCTGAAATTCTACAACGGAGATTTGAAATACGATTGGGAAGCCGGAGAATTTGATATCATGATCGGTACAAACTCTGAAGAGGTGAAACATTCAAAAATCAACTGGACAAAATAAATTTTATATAAAGTCATTCGAGAGAATGGCTTTTTTGTTTTGGTATAATTTTTCCATTATAGTTTCAGTTTTAAATATACAAATTATGAAAAAAGTAATATTATCAGGTGCAATTTTAATTTATGCTTTTACCTTTGCACAGACAGGTAGTGATAGAGATGCTCACGGCTGTATCGGTTCTGCAGGATATACTTATTCCAAAATTAAAAATACTTGTGTAAGAGTTTTTGAGCAGAAAATTAAATTAAACCAGATAGATCAGACAAACAGCTCTGCTTCAATGGCAGCAATCATTTTCAGTGATAATAAAAGAAAAGCTGAAGTTTTATTACCTGGTGAAAATATTATTCTTAAAAAGAAATGCAAAAAAGATTTCTGGAAAAAAGGTGAATATATTTTGACTCCTACTGAAACAGGATATAAATTGGAAAAAAATAATATCGCAATCTATCAATAAAATAAAAACAGGAAGCCAAGATCGGTTTCCTGTTTTTTTATTCTAATTTCTTTTAAAATTAAAACCTTAAATTCTTTTTCTTAATTCTATAAATTAAAATAAACTTGTTTATTCTTATTTTTTTACGATTAAGATTTCAGGTAGTTAAAAGGTTTTTAATTAAAAAAATACACATCTGATTTCACAAATTAGCGATAAATGATGTAACATTTTGTGCATTTGAAGCGTCTTATAGTATATCGTTTAACCAAATCCATGAAATATGAATTTAAATTCCAGAATTTTAGGTATTACACAAGTGGTAATAACAAGTCTCATGATGAATGCACAAACTACTGATAACAAATTGCCGGGTGACCCGACATTGGTTTCTTCAAAAGCTACCATCGAAAAACTGATCTCTTACGACAAAGGAAACTTTAAATATAAAGTTGAAGATTATTTTGCTAGGCCAAAAGCATCACAATTTAAAATTTCTCCCGATGGGCAGTATTTGTCTTACAAAGAAAAAGATAAGGACAGTAAAAATCATGTCTACGTAAAAGATTTGAAATCGGGAAAAATTACAAAGGCATTGGTTGAAAAAGATGACCTGATAAGAAGCTACGGCTGGCTTGATAAAAAACGGCTGTTTTATACACAGGATAAAGGCGGAAACGAAAATATCCATTTGTATGCAGCAGATATCGACGGAAAAAATTTAAAAGATTTGACTCCTTTTGAAGGAATCACGTTAAATTCAGTAAGATTGATCAAAGATACAGAGTTTGTTATTGTGAGCATGAACAAGAACAATAAACAGATTTTTGAACCGTATAAAATCAATTTTAATACAGGCGAAATTACGCAGTTGTATGAAAATAATGATGTAAAAAGTCCGATTGATGATTATCTTTTCGACAGACAGGGCAATCTGAGAGGCTACACTATTCTTGAAAATGGATTGACTACAAAATTGTATTACAAAGATTTGCAGACAGGCAAGTTTAATCTCGTGAAAGCGACCGATTGGAAAGATACTTTTAGCGTAATCAGCTTTAATGATAATTCTAAAAACAAAGATGAGGTTTATCTGGTAACCAATATTGATAGTGATAAAGCAAGAATTGTATTGTACGATTTAAAGAAAAATGCGATCATTAAGGAAGTGTATTCCAACCCGACATTTGATGTTTCTTCTATTTCACAGGCTGGAAAAAGCAGAAATTATGAGTTAGACTACATCAGTTACAACGGAATTAAAAGTGAAACCATTCCTGTAAGTAAATTTTACAAGGAAATTCATGACAAGCTGACTTCCGAATTTGGGGATAAGCAGTTTGGTATTGTTTCTTCTGACGATAAAAATGAAAAACTTTTGGTTGTTGTCGACAGCGATAAACTGTACGGAAAATATTACGAATACGACACAAAATCTAAAACGACAAAGCTCCTTTTTGATCTGATGCCTCAGTTAAAAGAAGAAGATATGGCTGAAATGCGTCCTATCCAATTCAAAAGCAGCGACGGACTTACAATTCATGGATATATTACGTTACCAAAAGCTGCATTGAATGGCGAAAAAGTTCCTTTGATTGTAAATCCTCACGGCGGTCCGCAAGGAATAAGAGATGATTGGGGTTTCAATCCTGAAACACAGTTGTTTGCAAGCAGAGGTTATGCTACTTTGCAGGTAAATTTCAGAATTTCTGGTGGTTATGGAAAAGAATTTCAAACCTCGGGTTACAAACAAATCGGTCGTAAAGCAATGGATGATGTAGAAGACGGCGTAAAATATGCCATTGAACAAGGCTGGATTGATAAAAATAAAGTAGCGATTTACGGTGGAAGTCACGGTGGTTACGCTACATTGATGGGATTGATTAAAACGCCTGATTTGTACTCTTGTGGAGTTGATTATGTAGGAGTTTCCAATATTTTCACGTTCTTCGATTCTTTCCCTGAATACTGGAAACCGTATAAAGAAATGGTAAAACAAATCTGGTACGATCTTGATAATCCTCAGGAAGCTAAAATAGCAAAAGAAGTTTCACCGGTTTTCCAGATTGATAAGATTAAAAAGCCATTATTTGTGGTTCAGGGAGCAAATGATCCTAGAGTAAACATTAATGAATCCGACCAGATCGTTAAAGCTCTACGAAGCAAAGGATTTGAAGTTCCTTACATGGTAAAATATGACGAAGGACACGGTTTCGGGAAAGAACTTAATAGAATTGAGTTTTATAAGTCGATGTTAGGTTTCTTCGCAGAGAATTTCAATAAATAAAAGAAGAAGGTTTTTATAATCAATTGAACGGGAAGTATTTTTGCTTTCCGTTTTTTTTGTTTGGAAGAGCAAACCAAAAGCACACGTTTCTCAAATATTTTAACGCGCAGAAAATTCCCCTCCTTTGGAGGGGTGGATCAATTTTTTTTGAAAATTGAGACGGGGTGGTCTTTTAGCCCGGATAGAAACGGCTACCCCGCAGCAAGTGATGGGAAAAGAGAAAGAGCGAGGAGTAATAGTGGATAGCCGGATAAGCTTCTGAAAAAAAATACTATAACAAAAACATCTATAAACAAAAGAAAAATTGAAATTTCAAAAAAATATTTTAAATTTATTAAAGTAAAACAAAAAGCACAGTCGTCATATCAATATGGAGATTGTCGAAAAAGTACCGATGCCACAGAAGGAAAAGGAAAACATTATTTCTCAGACCGTATCAAATTACGGTGGAAAACTGATGTCTTTCATCCGTCCCAAAGTGAAGAATACCGAAGATGCGGAAGATATTCTGCAGGAAGTCTGGTATCAGTTCAGCAGCTTGACCAATCTTTCAGAAATTGTAAATGTTGGTGGTTGGTTGTACAGAGTTACGGCAAATAAAATCACCGATAAATACCGAAAGAAAAAGACAGAAAACCTTGAAGATTTTGTGTACGAAGATGAAGATGGTGAGTTTTCTATAAAAGATATTTTGCTGATGGACGAAAGTGCTGGTCCGGAAGTGAAAATGTTTCAGGATGAGATCTGGAAAAAACTTTTTGAAGCGTTGGAAGAGCTTCCCGAAAAACAGAGACTGGTTTATACAGAAAACGAACTAAACGATAAAACTTTACAGCAAATTGCCGATGAGCAGGGAGAAAATATTAAAACCATCATCAGTAGAAAAAATTATGCAGTAAAGCATCTGAGAAACAGATTGAGAAAGTTATACGAAGATTTAAATAATTAGAAATTATAGAAATGAATAATAAATATAAAAAAGGTTGGGTATTCTTTTTACTTTGTCCGCCACTGATTTTCCTCGCCGTATCGTACATCGTGATGTTGCTTTGGAACTGTCTTTTGCCTGAAATTTTGGGTGCGAAATCGATTACGTTCTGGCAGGCAATGGGAATATTGGTTTTAAGTAAAATTCTTTTTGGAGGATTCCACGGAAAATTTGGTCAGGGAATGCGTGAGCTGAAAGAAAAAAAGATGCGCGAGAGAATGCGCGAATTGTCACCCGAAGAGCGTGAAAAATTCAAAGAAGTCTGGAGAAACCGTTGTGAAAGCGGATTTTTCAACAGAAATAAATAAACCATCGAATAGTTTAAAATTTTTAGAAGTAGTAAAGTAAAAATTAAAACGAATTCGTCTATATAAAAAAGCCTTATAGAGGCGAAACCTTTGTAGTAAAATTTAAAATTAAGAAAATGAAAAATTCAGTATTAAAAGGTATTTTAGGGGCTGTTGCCGTTGCAGGAGTTGCCGTAATTGCCAAAAAAGTTATCGAGAGAAAAAGATTTGTAAGAGGTATTTTTGACGAATACGGAATCAAAGAAAAATCTCCATTCGGATTGGCTGATAAAATCAGAGAAATGAATGAAGAGCAATATCAGGAACTGAAAGAAAAGTTCAAAAAAGAATTTGCTTCAAAATGTTGCCACAAAAACTTCGACAGAAAGGAAGAAAATATTGCAGAAGCATAAAATAAAAGGTAACTAAATTGAAATTTTTTAAATCCGGTACAAAAATGTACTGGATTTTTTTTGCCACGAATGCACGAATATTTAAAATTCATTCTGCTGAAAATTTTATTTAAATAAAAGCATTACCAAATAAATTCGTGCATTCGTGGCTATTTTCTTATTTTTGTTAACCTAAATGAAAGACTACTATTATTTTCTCGGGATTGCTCACGATGCTTCAGAAGAAGACATCAAAAAATCTTACAGAAAACTTTCATTAAAATACCATCCCGATAAAAACGAAAACGACGACTTTTTTGCCGACCGTTTCAGGGAAATACAGGAAGCTTATGAAACATTAAGCGACAGAAGCCGGAGAAAAACGTATGATCAGAATTTAGAAAGTCATCAGAAAAGTTTCAGATATAATATTCCGCCTGCAATTAAGACTTTTACAGCAAATAAAATTCATGCAAAAAAAGGTGAGGAAATTATCATCAATTGGCAAACTCAAAATGCAGATGTGGTAAAAGTATTACCTTTCGGGCTTGAAAAAGCTTATGGTGAAAGAGTTTTTAAGATTACAGAATTTAAAAACGGAAAATTTCAGTTATTGCTGCATGCTACCAATTCACTTTTGCATAAAACTGTTGTTCAGGGAATTACAATAACAGAAGTTTTTGAAAGTGATGGAGAGAAATTCAGGGATAAAGCTGAAGAATTATTCAGGTCGCAACCAAGAACAGTTGCAAATCCTAAAGGTCAGCCGAAAATTTTAAGGTTGATTATCGGACTACTGATTTTAGCTTTAGCGCTTTACTTTTTGATCAGTAATTTTATTTAAGATTTAAACTCAAAATCTCTCAAACTTAATAACTTTCCAACTCAATTACGCCATCTTCTTTCTTCCCGGGCATTTTTTGCAACGCTTTCCTTTTTTAAATTTTTTGCAGCATGATTTTTTGTCGCCGCAAAACATTTCTTCAGTATTCAGATTAAACGCCGGAGCAAGTGGAGCTATTTTAAAAGGAACGATGATATTCATATTGCAAATATATTAATTTAGAATAAATATAATTAAATAAATTTTTATTTGCTTCAACTGTTGATTATGAGAGATTTCGTAAACAAATTAATATGTTTTGACTCATTTTTTAATTTAAATGTTTAACCGAAATGAGTGT